>CAYUGX010000111.1:0-9273 GCA_964444375.1 uncultured Porphyromonadaceae bacterium
CTTCGTCTAAAATCTTTTGCGCTGAGCTTAATCCAATACCAAAGATATAGGTGAGTCCTATTTCACCTCTTTTGTTGTTCGGTATATCAACACCAACTATACGTGCCATATATTCAATTTGTTAGTTACGGATTAGTACTTAATTATCCCTGTCTTTGTTTAAACTTGGGATTCTTTTTGTTGATCACATATAAACGTCCTTTTCGACGTACAATTTTGCAATCTGAGCTGCGCTTTTTGACGGATGCTCGTACCTTCATTGTTTTAAAACTTTAGTTTTTATATCTAAACGTAATTCTACCTTTAGTCAAATCATATGGTGACATTTCTACCTTTACTTTATCACCAGGCAAAATCTTAATATAATGCATTCTCATTTTGCCGGATATGTGAGCAGTAATCACATGTCCATTTTCCAGTTCCACCCGAAACATTGCATTTGACAATGCTTCGATAATGGTTCCGTCTTGTTCGATTGAGGGCTGTTTTGCCATAACACTCTATCTGGTTTTCATTAATGCTTCATCAATTATCGAGAAATCCGAAAGTATATCTGCCTGGCCTGGTCTAATCACAACTGAATGCTCAAAGTGAGCCGACCGACTTCCGTCGGCAGTCCGAATAGTCCAACCGTCTTTTTCCTGGACAATAAATCTTTTGCCCTGGTTGATCATGGGTTCAATCGCGAGAACCATTCCACTTTTTAGTTTGGCTCCTGATCCTTTTCGCCCATAATTAGGTACTTCCGGTGATTCATGTAGATTTCGGCCAACACCATGTCCAACCATTTCCCTCACAACAGAAAAACCTTCATCCTCGGCATGTTGTTGTACTGCATGGCCAATATCACCTACATGTTTACCCACAACTGCTTGACTGATCCCTTTGTATAAACTTTCTCTTGTGGTTTCAATCAACTTTCTGACCTCGTCTTCAACCTCACCTATTATGTAGGTAAAAGCCGAATCTCCATGAAATCCGTTCATATAAACACCACAATCTATTGATACGATGTCTCCTTCCATCAAAGTACACTCTGATGGGATTCCATGAACAACCTGATCATTTACCGAAATGCAAAGAGTACTGGGATATCCCTGGTAACCTTTGAATCCTGGTAATCCGCCATGATCCCTGATAAATGATTCTGCAACTGAGTCAATTTTCCGTGTAGTGACTCCGGGTTGCATGTAGGGAACAAGAGCAGCATGGGTTGCAGACACCAGCAAGTTACTTTGCCTTAGCAATTCAACTTCTGCGTCTGTCTTAATTGTTATCATCACAAAGAACGCGTAAACTGGATTAGAGAGCTGACCCTCCACCAGCCCGGCCTTTAATGCGGCCGGATTTCATTAAACCGTCATAATGACGCATCATCAGGTGACTTTCAATTTGCTGTAAGGTATCCAAAACAACACCAACTAGAATCAGCAATGAAGTCCCTCCGTAAAACTGAGCAAAATTATTATTCACACCTATAATCATAGCAAAAGCCGGTAACAAGGCAATGATGGCCAGGAATATTGATCCCGGAAGCGTGATTCTTGACATAATGGTATCAAGAAACTCAACCGTTTTTCTTCCTGGTTTCACACCGGGTATAAACCCTCCATTCCGCTTCATATCTTCAGCCATCTGGGTGGGATTAATGGTTACAGCCGTATAAAAATAGGTGAATAAGATAATCATAAGTGCCAACGATAGATTGTACCAGAATCCGGTTGGATTAGCAAATGCGGCGACGAACTTACTAGCTGCATCTGAATTAAATCGTCCAAACATCATAGGCAGAAACATGAGTGCCTGCGCGAAGATTATTGGCATAACACCTGCAGCATTAACTTTCAGTGGGATATATTGACGTACCCCTCCATACTGTTTATTTCCAACTATACGTTTTGCATATTGCACCGGTACTCTTCTCGTTCCTTGTACAAGGGCAATTGAACCCATAAATACAATAAACAGCAAAACCATTTCTACCAATAACATGACTAAACCGCCACCTTCTTGCTCAATTTTGGAAGCAAATTCAGCGAATATAGACACTGGTAATCTGGCTATAATTCCGATCATAATAATCAGTGAGATACCGTTTCCAAGTCCTCGGTCAGTGATTCTTTCACCCAACCACATCACAAACATGGTTCCGGATGTCATGATTATCACCGATGACACGGTAAAGAGAACCCCTCCCAGCACAAAGGCTGTTTCGGGTAATGTTGCATGGAGGTTATAGAGATAACTTGGCCCTTGAGCTGCTGTAATAGCCACTGTCAACCAACGTGTGATTTGGTTGATTTTTTTCCGCCCACTTTCACCTTCGCGTTGTAAGCGCTGAAAGTAGGGTATGGCGATTCCCAACAACTGGATAACGATTGATGCGGATATGTAGGGCATGATTCCCAAGGCAAAAATTGAGGCATTACTGAATGCCCCCCCCGAGAACATGTCCAACAAGCTCATAATACCACCAGATGTTTGTTGCTGCAATTGTCCCAATTGTGAGGGATCAATTCCAGGCAAAACAACGTGTGTACCCAAGCGATAAATCAAAATTAATCCAAGAGTCGTCAGAATTCGTTGACGTAAGTCATCGATTCTCCAAATGTTCCTGAGCGTTTATATAAACCTCTTCATCTAATTACAGTTTTATTGCAGTACCTTCCTGATCTTCAATGGCTTTGGCAGCAGATGCTGAGAATGCATGCGCTGTCACTTCAAGTTTTGAGGTCAGAGTTCCGTTCCCCAATATCTTCACCAATTCGTTCTTCCTGACCAATCCAGCCCTGACAAGTATATCTACATCAATACTGGTAAGCTTGTTCTTATCAGCCAATTCCTGCAATGTGCTAATATTGACACCTTTATATTCTTTGCGATTGATGTTTTTGAATCCGAATTTAGGTACCCGACGTTGCAAAGGCATTTGTCCACCTTCAAATCCAATTTTGCGAGAATAACCAGAGCGAGACTTTTGCCCTTTATGTCCACGAGTGGATGTACCTCCTCGACCAGATCCTTGGCCACGACCAATTCTTTTTTCCCGGTGCGTTGAACCGGCTGCTGGTTTTAAATTTGTAAGATCCATTTTCCTAACTATGATTCAGGTTATCGCTTTTTATTTCCTTCAACCCTGACCAGGTGGTTTACTTTTTCGACCATTCCCAAAATTTGGGGTGTGGCTTCCACCTCGACACGGGCATTCACTTTATTCAGACCAAGTGCTTCCAAGGTCTTTTTTTGTCTGGCAGTGCTTCCGATTTTACTCTTATCCGGAGTGATTTTTATTTTTGCCATGAGATCTGACTTTTTCTGCTTAACCGTTAAACACTTTTTCCATATTCACACCGCGGTGCTGAGCAATTGTTTGCGCATCTCTTAACTCAATTAAAGCCTGCATTGTTGCCTTAACCAAGTTGTGAGGATTTGATGAACCTTTAGATTTTGCCAGTACATCATGAATACCCACACTTTCCAAAACGGCGCGCATTGCACCTCCTGCCTTCACTCCAGTACCACTTGAGGCTGGCTTTAACCACACACGGGCACCACCAAATTTGGCCATTTGCTCGTGAGGGATAGTTCCTTTATATACCGGTACTTTAATAAGGTTCTTTTTGGCAGCTTCAACTCCTTTGGCAATAGCTGTAGTTACTTCGTTTGCCTTACCCAGACCCCAACCGACAACGCCATCTTCGTTTCCAACTACAACAATAGCTGAGAAACTAAAATTCCGTCCACCTTTGGTTACTTTAGTCACCCTGTTGATGGCAACCAAACGGTCTTTGAGTTCTAAATCACTGGTCTTTACTTTACGTACACTTGTTGCCATATCAACTTAAAATTTAAGTCCACCTTTTCGGGCGGCATCTGCTAATGATTTTAATCGTCCGTGATAGAGGTAACCGTTGCGATCAAACACAACCTGTGTTACGCCTTTTTCAATTGCTTTTTCAGCAATGCGCTTACCCACCAATTCAGCCTGCTTCAATTTAGATTTAGCCTCAACTGAAGAAATTTCCTTTTCCAGGCTCGAAGCAGCTACCAAGGTCTTACCGTCAATATCATTTACAATTTGTACAGAGATTTGACGATTACTTCTAAAAACAGACAATCTGGGTACCTCAGCGGTTCCAGAAATTTTTGTCCGAATTCTCTGTTTAATTTTATTTCTGCGATCTCGCTTTGACAAAGCCATTTTTCTAACTATTTCCAGGTTTTTACTTAGCTGCAGCTTTACCTGCTTTACGACGTAGTTCTTCACCAACAAACTTAACGCCTTTACCTTTGTAGGGTTCAGGTGGTCTAAATGAACGGATCTTTGCCGCAACCTGTCCGATCAATTGTTTATCAATGCTTTTTAATGTAATAATTGGATTGGCTCTCCGCTCGGTAACTGCCTCCACTTTCACTTCAGGTGGCAATTCGAGGAAAATCGGGTGTGAAAAACCAAGGTTGAGTTCAAGCATTTGTCCTTTAGATGTGGCCTTATAACCCACACCAACTAATTCTTGCTTGATTTCGAATCCTTTTGACACGCCAATAACCATATTATTGATCAAAGAACGATACAGGCCATGTGCTGCACGTACCTTTTTCTCTTCCGACGTACGCTTAATGTTAAAGCTACCGTCTTCTTCTGTCATCTCTATAGCTGGGCCAACTACTTGAGTCAGTTCACCCAGGGGCCCTTTAACCACAACAGTATTGTTATCCTGAACGGATATCGTCACACCTGCTGGGATTTTTATAGGCAAATTTCCTATTCGTGACATTTTTTTTCCTTTTTAATAAACGTAACACAAAACTTCACCACCTACTTGCTCTTTTCTGGCTTCCTTGTCAGTCATGACACCTCTTGATGTAGACATGATTGCAATTCCCAAACCATTTAATACCCGCGGGATGCTGTCAGCCCCGGCGTATTTTCTCAATCCGGGCTTGCTGATTCGTTTTAATGACTTGATTGCTGGTGCTTTTGAAACCGGATGATATTTCAACGCGATTTTAATTACACCCTGTTTGTCGTCATCGTCGAATCGATAGCTAAGGATATACCCTTTGTCAAACAGGATTTTGGTGATCTCCTTTTTAATATTTGAAGCAGGTATTTCAACCACTTTATGCTTTGCCATAATGGCATTGCGTACACGAGTCAAATAATCTGCGATCGGGTCTGTCATTTTCTTATTGATTAAATTACCAACTTGCTTTTTTTACTCCGGGGATTAATCCTGAAGATGCCATTTCCCTGAAAGTAATCCTACTAATCCCAAACTGTCTCATATATCCTTTTGGTCTACCGGTCAAGTTGCAGCGGTTGTGCAAACGAACCTTGGAGGAATTTTTAGGCAATCTACTTAAAGCCACATAATCACCTTCAGCTTTCAGCCGAGCTCTTTTATCGGCGTATTTGGCTACCATCTTTTGCCTTTTAACCTCGCGGGCTTTCATGGATTCTTTAGCCATATCTATTTCTTGTTAATTTTTTTTAAAGGGTAATCCGAAACTTCTGAGCAATGCATAACCTTCTTCATCGGTTTTAGCTGAGGTGACAAAGGTCACTTCCAGTCCGATTATTGAATGGATTTTATCGATGTCAATCTCAGGGAAAATAATTTGTTCGCTTATTCCAAGCGTGTAATTTCCACGACCATCCATTTTACTGGTGATCCCGTTGAAGTCACGAATACGAGGCAGAGCCACTGAAATCAAACGATCCAGAAATTCGTACATCTTATCTCTTCTCAATGTTACCTTCACTCCAATTGGCATCTTCTTCCTTAACTTAAAGTTTGAGATGTCTTTTTTCGATAGGGTTTGCACTGCTTTCTGACCAGCGATTGAACTGAGTTCATTCTGAGCAACTTCGATGAGTTTTTTGTCGGCAATTGCCCGACCCACACCCTGATTGAGAACAATTTTCTCAATTCGTGGTACCTGCATCACAGTGCTATAGTCGAACTCTTTGACCAGGGCAGGAATAATATCGTCCTGGTATTTCTTTTTTAAAGTTGGAGCCTGTGCCATTACTTAATCTCCTCTCCTGATTTTTTAGCGTATCGAACCAATTTTCCTTTGTCATCCAAGCGACGACCAACTCTGGTTTTCTCACCTGATGAAGGATCAACAACCATAAGGTTCGAGATATGAACAGACGCTTCTTTTTTAATAATTCCGCCTTGCGGATTATCTTGATTGGGTTTAGTGTGTTTTGATACCATATTCACACCCTCGACAATGGCCCTGGATTTTGCACGAAAAATCTCCAGAACACGTCCTTGTTGTCCTTTTGAGTTTCCGGCTACCACAACCACAGTATCGCCCTTTTTGATGTGTAATTTCTTTTGCATGATCCGTGTCTTTCTCTTTATAACACTTCGGGTGCTAATGAAACAATCTTCATGTACTGGTCACGAAGTTCTCTGGAAACCGGGCCAAAAATCCGGGTTCCTCTCATTTCACCAGTAGTATTTAACAGAACACAAGCATTATCATCAAATCTAATGTATGAGCCATCTGCTCTGCGAATTTCTTTTTTAGTTCTGACCACCACCGCACGAGTAACGGTTCCCTTTTTAATTTCGCCACTGGGTAAGGCTGACTTAACTGTGACAACAATGGTATCCCCTACAGAAGCATATTTTCTTCCTGTACCTCCCAGAACCCGGATGCATAATACTTCCTTGGCTCCACTGTTATCGGCTACACCGAGTCGGCTTTCTTGCTGTATCATGTTTACTTAGCTCTTTCAATAATTTCAACTAATCTCCAGTTTTTACGCTTACTCATCGGCCGGGTTTCCATAATCCGAACCTGATCACCTTCATTACAGGTGTTCTTCTCGTCGTGCGCAACAAACTTGGTTGTTTTGTTTACAAACTTCCCGTAGATAGGGTGCTTAACCTTTCTTTTCACAGCCACGACAATGGATTTCTCCATTTTGTCACTTACTACCACACCGGTACGTTCTTTTCTGAGATTTCTCATTTCTTAACTGTGTTTATTCACTTTTCTGATTTTCACTAAGCTCCCTTTGGCGCAATTCTGTTTTTAACCTGGCAACTAATTTGCGGGCAAATTGGAGCTGCAAGGGATTATCCAGTGGAGAAACCGCATGGTTCATTCTCATCCGAGTAAGGTTTACCTGCTCGGTATCAATCCTTTCGATCAATTCTTGATCGGTCAATTCGCGAATCTCAGATGTCTTCATTATTCAGCATTTTCACTTTCAACATAATCACGGCGTATCACAAACTTGGTTTTAACCGGTAATTTTTGTGCTGCAAGCCGCAAAGCTTCACGAGCTACCTCGAGGGGTACTCCATCAGCTTCAAATAAAATTCTTCCGGGTGTCACCCTGGCCACAAAACCGGCTGGTGCTCCTTTACCTTTACCCATCCTTACCTCAGCAGGCTTGGAAGTGATTGGTTTATCAGGAAAGACACGAATCCAAATTTGACCTTGACGTTGCATGTAACGGGTTACCGCCACCCTGGCAGCTTCAAGCTGACGTCCGGTCATCCAGGTGGTCTCCAAAGACTTAATCCCAAATGATCCGAAAGCAAGTTGGTGACCACGTTGGGAGTTGCCCTTCATGACGCCTTTTTGCTGCCTTCTGTATTTTGTTTTCTTCGGTTGTAACATTTTATTCCAACTTTAATAAGTGAGACGATAACTAACGTGCACGTTTTTTAAATCCTCTTTTTGGGCTCTTGGCTCCAATATTCGGAGATAGGTCACGTTTTCCATAGACTTCACCCTTGCAAATCCATACCTTAATGCCTGTGGTCCCAACCTTTGTGTTAGCTTCAGCAAAGGCATAATCAATATCTGCGCGCAAAGTATGAAGAGGTGTACGACCTTCTTTATACATTTCTGCACGAGCCATTTCAGCACCGTTCAAACGGCCTGATATAAGCACTTTGATTCCTTCTGCTCCCATTCTCATGGTTGAAGCAATGGCCATCTTAATGGCTCGGCGATAGGCAATTCGACCTTCCACCTGACGTGCAATTGTATTGGCTACAATACCAGCATCTAATTCTGGGCGTTTGATCTCATAGATATTGATCTGGACCTCCTTCTTGGTGATCTTTTTCAATTCCTCTTTAAGCTTGTCAACCTCTTGACCACCTTTTCCAATGATGATGCCCGGACGTGCAGTGTGTACAGTTATAGTGATCAGCTTAAGCGTACGCTCAATAATGATCTTGGATACGCTGGCTTTAGCCAAACGTGCGTTCAGGTATTGGCGGATTTTATGATCCTCTACCAGTTTGCCGCTAAAATCTTTGCCGCCGAACCAGTTGGAGTCCCAACCTTTGATGATACCCAGACGGTTACTGATCGGATTTACTTTTTGTCCCATCTATGCCTCAGTTTTTTCTTCTTGTTTTTTACTATCCAGATAAATGGTCACATGATTTGACCGCTTTCTGATTCGGTATGCCCTACCCTGTGGAGCAGGACGCAATCGTTTTAGGACCCGTCCAGAGTCTACAAAAACCTCTTTGATGAATAAGTTAGCCTCCTCAATCCGTACACCTTCATTTTTGGCCTGCCAGTTAGCAATTGCTGACATCAGCAACTTCTCTAATTTACGACTGGCTTCCTTCGGACTGTAGTGGAGCATATCGAGCGCTTTTTGAACTTCAGTTCCCCTCACCATATCAGCGACCAATCGCATTTTTCTGGGAGAGGTAGGATTATTCCGTAAGGTTGCAAAGTATTGACTCTTACGAGACTCCTTGATTTGTTCAGACAATTTTTGCTTTCTTGAACCCATTGTTTACTTCCTTAATAATTAGAATTCTAATATTGGGTTATTTATTTTTTATTACCTGCGTGCCCTCTAAACTGACGGGTTGGTGCAAATTCACCTAATTTGTGTCCAACCATATTTTCAGTGATATATACCGGGATAAATTTATTGCCATTATGAACAGCAATGGTGTGACCCACAAAATCAGGTGAAATCATTGTGCGACGTGCCCATGTTTTAATCACCGATTTCTTACCTGATTCATTCATAGCCAAGACTCTTTTCTCAATCTTGAAATCTATGAAAGGTCCTTTTTTTAATGATCGACTCATAATCTAATTTCGTTGCGGAATTACTTACGTTTTTCCAGGATGAATTTATTAGATGCTTTCTTCTTGGAGCGTGTTTTGTACCCTTTGGCTAATACACCGTTCCGTGAACGTGGATGTCCACCAGAAGCCCGACCTTCACCACCACCCATTGGGTGATCAACTGGGTTCATAGCA
>CAYUGX010000111.1:9294-13895 GCA_964444375.1 uncultured Porphyromonadaceae bacterium
GTCCTTGGAGGTCGGCCAAGCCATCTTGAACGACCTGCTTTACCTGAACGTTCAAGACCATGATCAGAGTTTGAAACACTACCGACTGTTGCACGACACGCAACCAACACCAATCTGGTCTCACTTGAAGGCAGACGAAGGATTGCATAACGCCCTTCTCTTGACACCAATTGCGCATAAGATCCAGCGCTTCTTGCCATTACTCCTCCACGATTCGGGTGCAGTTCAATGTTATGTATGATTGTTCCCAATGGAATTTCTGCTATCGGAAGGTTGTTCCCAATCTCAGGTGCAACACCTTTGCCAGAAATCAATTCCTGTCCGACTTCAACCCCATTTGGTGCAATTATGTACCGCTTCTCACCATCAGCATAGTGCAACAATGCAATTCTGGAGGTTCGATTCGGATCATATTCGATACTAGCAACCTTTGCTGGAACATTATCCTTATCCCGCTTGAAATCAATCACGCGATAACGCTTCTTATGACCACCACCCATGTAGCGCATGGTCATGCGTCCCTGGCTGTTCCGACCGCCACTTCTCTTCTGGGGCTTCAACAAAGATTTCTCAGGAGTAGCCTTTGTAATCTCTTCAAAGGTTCCTATAACTTTTCTTCTCTGCCCCGGAGTTACGGGTTTAAACTTCTTTACTGCCATTACTCAATTATATATTGCTGTAAAAATCAATTGCCTCTCCCTCAGCCAACGTAATGATTGCCTTTTTAAAGGCTGCTGTTTTTCCCTCAATAACGCCAGCTTTAGTAAATCTGGATTTCTTTTTGCCACCATACCGCATGGTATTCACTGAAACAACTGAAACCCCATACAAGTCTTCAATCGCCTTTTTAATCTGAATTTTATTGGCCCGGCGATCCACTTTAAACCCATAACGGTTTAAATCTTCTCCCTGAGCAGTCATCTTTTCAGTAACGATTGGTTTTTGTAAAACACTCATGGTTATTATTGACTAATTATCCTAAATTTTCTCCAATTGCTTCAATCGAACTCTCATCAAATGCCAGCTTTGATGCATTCATTATATCGTATGTGCTTAATTCTGAAGCCGTTACGATCTTAACATCCGGCAAATTTCGAGACGACAAATATACGTTTTTATTTGGTTGATTTAAAACGAAAAGCACTTTTTTCTGATTGATATTTAGCTTTTCTTGTAATTCAACCATTTGGCGAGTTTTGATCTCCTCAAAACTAAAATCTTCGACAATCACGATTGACTGGTCTTTCATCTTATAACTCAAGGCTGATTTTCGGGCCAATTGCTTAACCTTTTTATTCAGCTTAAAGCCGTAATCACGAGGCTGAGGTCCGAATGTTCTTCCACCACCCCTGAAAATGGGTGATTTAATTGAACCGGCTCGTGCAGTACCTGTTCCTTTCTGCCGCTTAATCTTCCTAGTTGACCCAACTATCTCTGCGCGTTCTTTTGTCTTATGTGTACCTTGACGTGTGTTTGCAAGAAATTGCTTAACATCAAGATAAATGGCATGATCATTGGGCTCGACCCCAAAAATCGTATCGTGTAATTCAACCGACCTGCCAGACTCTTCTCCGGTAGTTTTATATACTGCTAGTTTCATTACTTTTCAATTATTACGTAAGAACCCTTAGAACCAGGAACTGATCCTTTAACAATCATCAAATTATTCTCAGGCAATAATTTTATTACCCGAAGACTGATCATTTTGACCTTTCTGTTGCCATCCTGGCCAGCCATACGCATGCCTTTAAATACACGGCTTGGGTATGAAGATGCACCCAATGATCCGGGAGCACGATCTCTATTGTGCTGTCCGTGTGTTTGATCACCGACACCCCTAAATCCATGTCTTTTAACTACACCCTGAAAACCTTTCCCTTTTGACCAACCGGTGACATCCACCCATGTGTCGCGGGTAAAAGTTTCAACGGTGACTAAATCACCGAGTTTCAGTTCAGGTTCAGAATCATCCAGTTCAAATTCCGCCAATCGCCTTTTAGGTGTGGTATTGGATTTTTTGAAATGTCCCATCATGGCACTGCTGGTATTCTTTTCCTTTTTGTCATCATAAGCAACCTGAGCTGCTTCATACCCATCACTATCAACTGTCTTTAGCTGGGTAACTACGCAAGGACCCACTTCAAGCACTGTGCATGGAATATTCTTTCCATTGGCATCAAATACCGAAGTCATCCCAATCTTTTTACCAATTAAGCCTTTCATTTTCTTTACCCTTTCAATTAGACTTTAATTTCTACTTCAACACCACTTGGTAATTCAAGCTTCATCAAAGCATCGATGGTCTTTGCCGTAGAGCTATATATATCTATTAACCGCTTATAAGAGGATAACTGAAATTGCTCTCTTGATTTCTTGTTGACGAAGGTAGACCTTAAAACGGTGAATACCCTTTTGTGGGTTGGCAATGGAATCGGGCCACTAACCACAGCACCGGTACTTTTTACCGTTTTTACAATCTTTTCGGCAGACTTGTCCACCAAATTGTGATCGTACGATTTCAACTTAATTCTTATTTTCTGACTCATCAGTTTCTATTTTTTCTTCAATAAATCAACTCGTCCAAAAATTCTGTTTATTATATCAACCGAGATTTCTCTCGGAACTTCTGCATATTTTGCGACTTCCATTGTTGAGGAGGCACGGCCTGAGGTGAGTGATCGTAGGGTTGTGACATACCCGAATTGTTCTGCCAGGGGAACCATTGCCCTAATGACGCGGAGACCAGATCGGGATTCCATCCCTTCTACCTGTCCTCTTCGTTTGTTCAAATCAGCAATAACTTCACCCATGTATTCTTCAGGGCAAACTACTTCGGTACGCATAATGGGTTCCATTAATATCGGACTCCCTTGCTCACAAACGGCTCTGAATGCTTTCTGTGCGGCTACTTCAAATGCCACTTCTTCTGAATTGGCTTGATCATAATCAGCATTCAAAAGTGTCACCTTTAGATTCTGCATCGGAAAACCGGCGAGAACTCCGCCATACATGGCATTTTTAAACCCTGTTTCAACTGCCTGCACGTAAACCCGAGGCAAACGGTCTTTAGGTACTTCATTAATAAACTGAAGTCCTTTGACATTTTCCTCAGCTGGACCAATCTCCACCTCAATATCAGCAAAGAGATGCTTACCGCCTGTGTCGCGATCGAAAATCTCACGTTGAATCCTTGATTCGGTTATCGCCTCGTGGTATGCAACCTGGGGATTTCCTTTATTGATATCAAGCTTGAACTCCCTTTTCAGGCGATCTACAATGATTTCAAGATGCAACTCCCCCATTCCACTGATTACTTTCTGCCCTGAATCTTCGTCATCGCGTACCCTGAACGTGGGATCTTCTTCGACTAATTTAATTAGGGCGGCATCCAGTTTGTCAACATCTTCTTGTGATCGTGCTTCAACAGCCACTCCCAGAACGGGATCGGGGAAAGAAATGGTTTCAAGATGAATCTTATGCTTATCGTCGCATAGGGTATCACCTGTTTTGATGTCTTTGAAACCAACTATTGCACAAATATCACCAGCTTCTACCTGGTCTTTTGGATTTTGCTTATTTGCATGCATTTGATACAAACGCGTGATTCTTTCTTTTCGGTCTGTACGCATGTTATGAACAGCGGCGCCAGACTTAATCACGCCTGAATAGATCCTGATAAAGGCCAAACGACCTACAAATGGATCTGTAGCAATTTTAAAGGCCAGTGCTGCAAAAGGAGCATCTTCACTTGGCTCACGCTTACTCTCTTCATCAGTTTTGGGATGTACTCCTTTGACTGATCCAACTTCAAGTGGGCTTGGTAAATAAGCAGCAATTGCATTAAGCAGAGGCTGCACTCCTTTGTTTTTAAAAGCCGATCCACATAAAACGGGGATCAGTTTCTGCGATAAGGTAGCTTTCCTAATTACCTGCCGGATTTCATCGCTACTGATTGAATCTTTGTCCTCGAAATAACGTTCGAGTAACTCATCGTCAGTTTCACAAACCTGCTCAAGCAACTTTTCTCGCCACTCGGCAGTCTGCTCAAGATATTCGTCAGGGATATCTACCTCATTGTATTGAGCACCCAATGAACTGTCTTCTGACCAGATCAAAGCCTTCTCTTCAATTAAATCAATAACACCGATAAATTGATCTTCAGCTCCGATCGGTATTTGGATTGCAAGCGGGTTCGCATTCAGTTTGTCATTAATCTGAGTCAGCACCGAGAAAAAATCTGATCCGATCCGATCCAGTTTATTCACAAATGCGATCCGGGGTACTTGGTACTTGTCTGCCTGGTGCCAAACCGTCTCGGATTGGGGCTCAACACCACCAACTCCGCAAAAAACAGCAATCGCACCGTCCAGCACCCGCAGTGAACGCTCAACTTCCACAGTAAAATCGACATGACCTGGTGTGTCAATAATATTGACTTTAAATTCCTGGTCTCGATAATTCCAGTAGGTAGTTGTAGCTGCAGAGGTAATTGTAATACCTCTTTCCTGCTCCTGCACCATCCAGTCCATCGTTGCAGCACCATTATGAACCTCTCCCATCCGGTGATTAATTCCGGTATAAAACAAAATCCGTTCGGTAGT
>CAYUGX010000112.1:0-13790 GCA_964444375.1 uncultured Porphyromonadaceae bacterium
GGAGAAGAGTATACGGTCACTCGACTTCAGAATGAGAGCCGCTCGTATCAGGGACATTATTTAACGGTGCTGGAAGGTTCTTTCGAAAGTAAAACGCGTGAATTTCCAGCCGGATCATTCTATGTGGATATGGCACAACCATTGGCTTTTTTGATATTCTATTTGTTAGAGCCAGAAGCCGATGACGGACTGGTTCACTGGAATTACTTCGATAGCTATCTCAAAGCCAGGGGAGTAGGCCAGAATCAGGTCGCTTTCCCGGTTTTTAAAGTTACCAATCAAGGCACCGGGCGAATTGACCAAGACCTCGAAGAGCTGGTACTTCGCTACAATTCTGATTATAAACGGTTGTTTTATAGTGGCCTACCGGATGGAATATCATCAGCTACCCTCGAAATTATCAGCGCCACCGGACAAATCGTTCACCATCAGAAATTGTCGATACACGACAGATCAGGTCATATTGGGCTGCAGGGATTGAGGATGGGAAGCTACATCCTACGCCTGTCAACAGATCAAGGGATGATTAGTCGCCAAATGGTGATACGAAATCAAGAATAACAAGACCTATTCGCGATCAAGAAGCAAACGCATCAAAGTGTGGGCTGCAATCTGAGCCTTTCTTTCGATGAAACCGGGTCTGGTTTGATCCCCGACCTCATAGATGATCCCAGTAGTTTCAAGCTCGGCGTAAAACCAGTTTTTTGAGGTGGCAACAGGTCGGTAATCAGACCCTTCCTCATTGGGTGAATAATCAGGCAATTCATGGTCAATCATTCTCAGCCATTCAGATTTGATGTCGCCCAGGGGTAGTGTTTCTGAATCCACATCATTGGTATAATAAATGTCGTAATGGGTGGAATGAAAATCAAGCCCCATGACAACCGTGGTGTTCCATTTTTTAACCTGTTTGACAATCTGGTCAGCCACCTGCCGGATTTCAGGTTGGTGGTAACTACCCCAATCACGATTGAGGTCAACCCCTCCCGCATTGTGTCTCCAGTGACCCAGGTCAACTCCATCAGGATTCAGTATTGGGAAAATCAAGGTCCGGTACTTCGAACGAAATTCTCGTTCAATTCCACGGGTGCGCATGATCATATTTGCGAAGGCCTCCATGGCGTAATGTCCCGTTATTTCAGGTGGGTGTTGACGGGCCAGTATGATAAGTAAGGGTTTTCCCTTTTTCTTTCCTTCGTTGACGTCTAAATAAAATAAGTCTCGGCCCAGGCTTGATTGCCCAAATACTTTCATTTCAACATGGGACTGGGATGACCACTTTTGTCCCCATTCTTTTACCATTGTGGAAGTAATGATCTCCTGGGCAGCCACCCAGGTTGTATCGGCTTGCAGTTGTACAGGAAATAGGGCAGTACTATCGCCCCGCGTGAGCGAGATGAGATTCTGATCAATTGGCATCCAGCTGTCTTGACCATATCGTATTTTAGGCACATAACGGTGCTTGGCAAACTGGTAATTCAGTTGGATATATACTTTCTGTTTTTGCTGGCTAATGATCCTGAAAGCATACCAGGGTGAAGCATTGATCGGACTATTCTCAGGTTGAATACTGATGGCCAATGTTGAATCATTAATCTGCATGCATCCATTCATTCTGGCTCCACTGAACTCATTATCAATGCTGATTTTTGGTTTTATGAAGGGGTACTGCTGTTTGACCTGGTAGTCAATCGTTGTTGATTTTGTATTTGCCCGAGGATTAGCTTCAATGTAGGTAGCCTGATAGGGCCCAGAGCAATTTAGCAGGAGGAGAATTACCAGTGCAAGACCAGGTTGGGGTAATTTGACTTTCATATAGTGCAGTATACGTTTTTTACTCGTGAAGTGAGATTCATTGAGAGAGCCCGTTTGGTGAATCCAATGTGGAATTTAATTGCTTGTTGAGGGGGTGGTTGAGAAAAACATCAAATTCAAGATAGTAGCCTCCCGGATCGAATCCAACAAAGGCCTGATACCGTCCTTCAGGATCATTATTTAACTCCGTGTCGCGAAGTGGAAACAGATGATATTTGTTAACATACTCAAACCAGCCAGCCAGGTCATCCATAAAGAATGAAAGGGTTGCCCCCTTTTCTTCGCTGACTGTACACATTCCACGACGACCATCCACAAGTCCTATAAATCCAGTGTTAGAGACCTGGTATACTTTTGCCCAACCCTGATCCACATATCGATCCAAACCCAGTACCTCGGCCATAAACTGCTCCATCCTCAGCAAGTCATCATAATACACCCAGGTGATACTTGAATGAAATCCCAATCCTTCGGGGGTCTTTCGATCTGGATGCTGGGGGCATTTTTGGTTTTTATTCTCATCAAGAATGGGCATGAAAGTCTCATTCTCAGGATGCTGCTTAAATCTTTCGAATTCGAGTAAGTAACCTTCAGGATCTTCAATCACAAAGCCATCGTGGGCTCCACCAGCTTTGGGTCTGAAAGGGTACTTAAACGTGATGGATTGTTTGGTCAGATATTCGTTCCATTCATCGAGCTGTTCGGTGAGTAGGGCAATGGCCACTGATTTCGGGTCATCGGCCTGATGCATTCCTTGTTTTTCGTCTACCAGGGTTATAAATGACTCGGCTGACACCTGCAGTATTTTGGCAAATCCATAGTCAGCTATCATGTATAAACCCAACAGCTCTGTGTAGAATTCAGCTGCCTCATTGAGGTTTTTGTAGTACAAAAACAAGTTTGTTGATTCAATACCAAAATCTTTCAGGGTTCTGAATGATGTGTTTAGGGCTAATAAATGGTTGATCCCAGTCGGACTATAACCGAGAATCCGGCCAAATCGACGGGCAATATCCAACTTTGCCTGGTAGTCATAGTTACCAGAATCAATTAGCTTTTTCTGGTCTTTTTTCAAAGCCAGATACATTGATAAACTGTTGTGATTGTGTATCAGTAGTACTTCTTTGTCTTCACTGGCCGATGCTGGAAATAGATCAGTCTGAATCAGATTGGGTTCTCTGAAAAGACCTACGCCGTGTTTATTTGCAATGGCCTCTGCTTCGATTAGCAGTTTATCTATTTCTTTACTGGTCATTGGTTCACTCAGGGCCAGTGGTTTGACTCCAGACTTGACCACTTCACTAAACGCATAGATGACTCCCAGGTCATTCGCTTTTTTAGGGGAGGTGCATTGACTGATCATACAACAGGTAATTAGTAGGGCAAGAGCATATCTCATGGTTAACCTTGCTTAATGATTGAAAAAATTTACTTTTGACTCTAGATATTTAGCACATTATCAGATCATGGAAAATAAGAAAACATTAGAGATTTTGAAACAGGCCATTTTGTTGGAAAAGAGGGGAAAGGCTTTTTACTTGAATGCAACTGCCAATGCCCAGGATCCGGATGTTAAGCGTGTTTTTCAAGTTATGGCTGATGAAGAAGAAGACCATGTCAGGTTTTTAGCTCAGCAGTATAAGGCCTATCAGCAAGACGGAAAATTCAATTCAGCTGTTATCGAAGAACACGATGGTAATACAGTTGCCGATCAGGTTTTAACTGAAGGGCTGACCGATAAGATCAATGCTGCCAGTTTTGAAGCAGCGGCCATCGCTTCTGCCATTGATATGGAAAACCGGGCTATCGCCGCCTATGCTGAACGGGCTGAGAATGCTGAGGATCCAGATGAACGACAGTTTTACGAATGGTTGGCTGAATGGGAAAGAGGCCATCATAAACTTCTCTACAGGCTCGATGAAGAGCTGAAAGAAAAGATATGGTTTGACAATAATTTTTGGCCCTTCTAATCAGTTTAGTAGTTATCTTCAAGCAGTTGCATGTAGGCTTTTGGGTGCAAACAGGCTGGGCAATTTTCCAGTGCCTTGGCTGATTCGTATACATATCCACAGTTCAGACATTTCCACCATACCTTACCGTCTTTCATGAATACAGTGTCTTCTGAAATATTTTGCAGCAACTTCAGGTAACGTTTTTCATGGTGAGCTTCCACTTTAGCAATCATTTTAAAAGCCACAGCTACCTCCTTATATCCTTCTTCTTTGGCGATTTCAGCAAATTTTGGATATAGATCCGTCCATTCTTCATTTTCACCTTCTGCGGCTGCTTTCAGGTTGTCAGCTGTGGTTCCGACTTTACCGGCGGGGTAAGCAGCCAGAATTTCGACCACTCCACCTTCGAGGAAACTAAAGAAACGCTTGGCATGTTCCTTTTCCTGGGTTGCGGTTTCCTGGAAAATCTCAGCGATTTGTACATACCCTTCTTTCCTTGCTTGCTTGGCGAACATTTCATAGCGATTTCGCGCTTGTGATTCACCGGCGAAGGCCTTAAGCAGGTTTTGTTCAGTTTTTGATCCTTTAATTGATTTGTCCATGATAATATTGGTTAGTTAATTGTTTCAAAGTCCTCCTTATCGGCACCACAAACCGGGCACATCCAATCATCCGGTAGGTCATTAAATGGGGTGTCTTCCATTTCATCGTTGTGCTCATGCCCACAGACTATACAGCGGTTAATCACTGGTTTATCTTGCTGAGCCAACTTTGATTTGTCGATGTATGTGGGCGCGTTTTTAGGCGCAACACCTTTTTTGACTTTCCGGTAGTGGGCGTAGGTAATTGGATCAAGTGCATCATTTAGCGTATCAGAAGCGATCAATTCACCGATAAAAAGAAGGTGAGTACCAACATCTATGGTTTCAACTACCTTGAATTCAAGCCAGGCCATGGTCTGGTCGGTTACGATTGGTACACCAGTTTCTCCATAAAAGTGGTCAATCCCTTCAAGCTTTTTCAAATTATGCCCCGATTGATAACCAAAACGGCCATAGAGAGCAGGATCAGTATCAGTATGTAGTATGCTCACTGAAAAAGTCTGGTGCTTTTTGATGTATTCGGCAGTATAGTTGTCTTTATTGCAGCAGGTTGCGAACTTTGGGGGTGAGCTGGTAACCTGGAACACCGTGTTGGAGATGTATCCATTACCATCTGTTTTATCACCTGAACAAACTACATACAATCCATAAGTAACGGTGAAAAGTGCTTCAATATTGATCATTTTGGCGATTGGTTTCAGACCCCTGAAATTAGGAAAAATATTGAAATCCGTCGCTGTATAACGTCATGGATTAATTGCCAACGGTAATGAATATCGAAGTTCTGAGTTGTATTTGATTTGATGAAGACCCGATGATACAAAGCTGAACAACTTCATCACCATTTTATGACTCGGGATTTTGACATGAGTACTTTGACCAGCCATCATGCATCCTGCCATTATGAACAGATACTTCTCTTTTTCATCCTCTTCTATGTATAATCCTATCGGTAACCCACACCTACATAGCCCACCCAATGATGGCTATTTGCGGGGGCGGTGGTGCCCATTCCCAAGTCTTCGACCGTGAATAAACTATGATCAATACTGGTGGCATAGCCCAGTACCTCCCCAAAGAGGCTGGTTTGATATAGGTTCTCCTGTAATCGATTGGCAACCAGCATACCCAATGGTAAAGCATACCGCCCACACCAGGTCCATTTGTAGGCTCGATGATCCGCTTTTTGAACCGTATACTCGGTGAATCGTTTCATCTTTTTATGGTCCATTTTTCCCATCAGGCAGGATGTGATGATTTCATGCTCCAGTTTAAGTGCTTCTTGATTACCAGCCAGATCCGAACCGAACGGTGCCAGGTTTTTTCCTCCCCAGTCCTGATCTCCATAATGAACGGCATCATTCGATATCACAATAGCCAGGTCTTTACCAAATTCCCAACCTTTTGATTCCACAATATCAGTCAAAGCTTCAGCTAGATCTTTGGCGATCCGATTCATTTTTTTGTAGTCCATATACGGAACCAGAATGGGTATGATTTCAATCCGCCGGTTTTTGTGTTGCAGAAAGGGCGTAATTGCCTCCAGCGAGTGTTCAGTCTCTTGCATTTCATCATGAATCATCCAATTGTTCTGATCCATTATATCCATAATATCCTCCCGGATGGGGGAGACCTTCATATAGCCAAATGGTGCCTGCCAGTGGCTGTGCGACCCAAAGATCAATCGATCTTCAAGCCCAAAAGTACTGGCCTTATGGGCTACCCCGAAAAGAATAACGGTTGGAGCCCGTACTCCGGCCAGTGCCTGCATGGTGATCTCACCTGCGTATTTGTAATCATCATGTGGGGCAATGGCTGCTTTCCATTGCGGTGAATCATTCACCTTTATTCGTTTTGTAAGTCGGCTCACAATGGAGTCCATTTGCCAGTCATGCTGAGCAAATCCAATGGTATCAACGACTGGTCTGATCGTCTTACGATCAATGAATCCCAGAGATTGAAGAAAGCAGTCACTTTCTTTCACCGTTTCGCTGTACCACACCTGGTTTCGCAAATTGAAGAAACCATGACCAGCACCTTCATAAAGGTGCAAATCGCAGCGGTTGCCAGATTTTTGCATGGCGGTTTGGTAGTACTGTCCTGTTTCTACTGGGATTAAAGCGTCTTGAGTGCCAAGAAAGAAGATCGTCGGAGGCAAATCCGGCCTGATGTTATGCAAGGGAGAAAAATCCAGGTACTGATCACCAACACGTTCATAGCCATAACCGCCAGATCCATTGTCGATAACTGGATTAAACAGTACCAATGCATCCGGGATACAGCTTACACCCATTGGATCAGCCGGATCATTGTACTGCTCTATGCAAGCGGTTGCAGCAGCCAGGTGTCCACCGGCTGACCCGCCAGAAGCCACTATTTGACTGGGATTGATAGACCAACGATCGGCATTTTGTCTGACAAAACGCATTGCTGATTTGGCATCTTTCAGGGCATCGAAGGGGCTGCTTTGGTGCCTGCTTTTTACCCGGTAGTCGGCGAGTATAGATACCATTCCCCGACCCGTGAAATACTCAGCATGCGGCCTGAATTGTTCAATCGTACCACCGTTCCATCCGCCTCCGAAAAAGAACAGGATGGCCGGCCTTAATTGGTCATTCCCTCTATCTGGTGGTGTGATGATCTCCATATTCAGTGCAATCCCATCGACAGTTTTGTACGGCAGGCTTTCGCTTACTGATTGTCCCATTGCCACCAGCGGAAGCGCGCATAAAAGCAGGCACAGGATTTTTTTCATCGGGCAATTCATTATTAAAGCTAGTTAATGTTTAGACGGGTCAATTCAATTTTTCTAAATTCAACCTCAGATCCTTCAGCTTGAATGGCAATCTGACCATGGTTCGCTGTACAATCAAATCCGTGATTAACCAAATCACCATTTACCCAAACCATGATCCTGTTGTCGCGGCAATCGATGATCATTGAATTCCATTCGCCAAGTGGCTTTTCAGAATCATCGGTCAGGTTTTCAATTCGCCTGTTCTTCCCTTCAACGATGCCCCATTTTTCTTTGGGACCTCGTCGCTTTTCCATATCATAAACGCTCACATCTTCAACAATGCACCAGAAATCACCCGCGTGCTTGTGCTGCATCTGCACTTCCAACGATTTGGGGAACATACCATAGAGGGCGCGAGGTGTAGAAGCATGCACCAAAATCCCACAATTGCCTGGTTTAGCAGCAAAACGGTATTCGATTTCGATCCGGTAATTTCTAAAATCTGAATCGGTAATTAAATGACCACCAGGAGTACCCAGACTCACCAGCAGTCCATTGCGGACGATGAAAGGAGCCTTCGCCGAACTATCTTCATCCATTTTCGGAACATCCATGTGCCAGCCACTGAGATCTGATCCGTTAAACAAGGAAATTGTTTTACTACAGGGCTGTGACCAGCCTGTCAGGGCAGGCAACAAGATCAGCAGAGCCAAGACGTTGAGCTGTTTAGTTTTCATGATTCGGTTTTTGTGACATTTCAAAAATAAGTTCACCACCGTTCACCAGGTCTTGATGAGTCAGGTGAACACCGGTGAGTTTTTCTCCACGTAAGGTAATGGATTTTACATAAACATTTTGTGCACCCTGGTTGATTGTTTTGATGTGGAAAGTTTTACCATCCGGCAGGTGAATAATAGCTTCATCAACCATCGGACTGCCCAATACGTAGTGCCCTGAAGCTGGATTTACCGGGTAAAAGCCCAGGGCACTGAACACATACCAGGCCGACATTTGACCATAATCTTCGTTACCGCATAATCCATCGGGAGCGGTCGTGTACAATTCATCCATGATCCGTCGTGTCCAGTACTCGGTCTTGTGCGGGTATCCAGTGTACTGATAGAGGTAGGGAACATGATGAGAAGGTTCATTGCCGTGCACATATTGTCCGAAGTAGCCTGAAATCCAGACCGTAGATTCATCAGTAGCCTGCATAGTTGAGAACATGGCGTCGAGCTGCTGGGTGCATTTCTCCGGTCCACCCATCAGGTCGATCATTCCCTGGATATCGTGCGGTACATACCAATTGTAATGCCAGGCATTGGCTTCGCAATAATCTTCAGGTTTGTAGGCATTGGGGTCGAATGGGCTGCGAAAGGATCCATTCTCGCTCCGTGCTCTCATAAATCCACTTGTTGGATCAAAATGGTTGCTGTAGTTCATTGCACGTTTTGAGAAGTAGTCGTATTCAGAGGCCTTATTGAGTTTTTTTGCTGCCTGGGCGATGCACCAGTCATCAAAGGCATATTCGAGCGTGAGAGAAACATTCCAGTTCCTTGATTCATAGGGAACGTAACCCAGTTTCTTGTAGGCATCCAATCCACTCTTGTCTTGCATGGCCGATTTTATCATAGTGCCAAAAGCTTCATGATAGTCGAATCCGCCCAGGTCTTTTAAGATGGCATCGGCAATGACTGGCACCGCATGGTAGCCCATCATCATGTTGGTTTCATTGCCCAACAATTCCCAAACGGGAAGCAATCCTGTTTCTCTGTAATGATCCAACATGGATCGGATGAAGTCCACGGTTCTTCCCGGATGAATGAGGGTGGCCAGGGGATGAGTTGTGCGATAGGTATCCCACAGTGAAAAAGTGGCGTAGCGATCATGGCCCACACTGCGGTGGATGTTCCCGTCTGGACCTTTGTATTGTTGATTAATATCACTGTAAATTGTCGGGCCCAACATGCTGTGATACAATGAAGTATAAAATTTTATTTTATTTTCATCACTGGCCTTGATTTGAATCTTTTTGAGCTGGTCATTCCAGGCTTCCCGGGCTTCTTGCTTCACCCGCTCGAAATTGAATCCGTTCTGCTCAGCAGCCAGGTTTGCTTGAGCGTTCTCAATGCTCACTGAACTGATTCCTGTTTTGACCAGCAGGGTATCGCTGGCATCAACTGCAAAGCCAAATTTGGCCAATACCTCTTTTCCCCTGCCAGATGACTGGGAAACCTGGCCAGCGCTCGTGACTTCAACAGTGTCGAAACCTCTCGAAAAAACAGCATAAAAGTAAACCCGCTGATCGGCTGCCCAGCCTGATGATTTGCGGTATCCACAAATGGTTGAATCGTTGATGACCTCGACGCAGGCATCGGTGACCCAATCCCAATTGCGTGCATACGCCAGATTCAATACTACGCTCGCGTCGGCATCCTGGCCAAAAGTATAGCGCTGAAGTCCACTACGCACGGTTGTGGTCAGCTCAACCGAAACATCATAATCCAACAAGGTTACCTGGTAATAACCAGGTTCAGCTTGTTCCTGATCGTGCGAGAACAACGAATAGGGTGTTTTACCGGGTCCCAGTTCACCTTCATGGGCCACTTTTGGTTTTCCTGTAAAGGGAAAAAAAGAGATGTCGTACAGATCTCCTGCACCTGTACCGGACAGATGCAAATGGGAGAATCCAGCAATCACTGTATCGGGATAAAAATACCCCGCAATCCAATCCCATCCACTCCGGCCATTGTCGGGACTTAACTGAACCATTCCGAATGGAAGTGAAGCCCCAGGGTAGGTATTTCCTTTGCCGTCTGTACCAATGAAAGGATCTACCCATTGAGCAGGGTCTTGTGCAACAAGAGTCATTGAAAGTAAGAGCAGTGTAATAAAAAGGACCGGTTTCTTCATGAGAACAGTTTCCAATTGAATGAGGAAAAATACAGAATCCTGGTTAAAACGAAACTATTGATTGTATCGACCGTTTAACCGATTGACTAACGCTATAGCTTTAATAGGCTTTGGAAATACCTCACCAAAGCTGTGTCTGGCTTCCATTCAAACAAGTCCGGCGAACTAGCATTTCTATTTGGTTCACTTCACAAAACTTCAAAAAAGTGTCAAAATATCAAAAAACTTATCGGGTGGAAACCCATCGTAATCCAAAGTGGAATTATAGCTGGAATGGAGTCTATTTCGTCACAATGAAAACCAATAAGAATCATTGTGTGTTTGGCCGGATCGTCAAGAATAAAATGATTTTGAACCGATTTGGACGGATAGCCCACCGTGAGTGGGAACGATCGGCCAAGATCCGCCGTGAAATATATTTGCGTGAATTTATAATTATGGCAGATCATATGCATGGGATCGTTTCGATTTTTCATCATAAAAATGTTCCCGTTCGGGATGATGAACCGTGTTCGCGCATGTTTCGTTGTGATCGTGATGATCGTGGTGTTCCCGTTCGGGATGAAGAGACACACGGCCGTGTGTCTCTTCCAAACGGAAATGATATAACCATTGATAAATTTGTAAATGTATCGGATCCCCGCAATTTCCATCACGTGATACACCCAAACCGACCACCGAAATCGTTGTCGTCGTTCATTGCCGGTTACAAATCGGCGGTTACATCCGCCATCAATGCGATTTTGGAGGAACATGGACAACCCGTTTATACACGAAAAAATCGGTTATGGCAACCCAATTATCACGACCGAATCATCCGTGATCGCCGTCATTATATGAATGTCAAAAGGTACATCGAGAATAATCCGGTAAAACATGGCCGGTGAAATGGAGGTGGTTTTGTATTTTTAATGATTCAATAATCCCACATCATCATGAAAAGAAACTCCTTTGTTATCTGCTTCGCCATCATTCTGTATAGTGTGTCATGGTCTTCCTATGGACAGAATCCCCTTCTGCCGGATGAATTATTGGCGCTGAAATCATGCCGGGTGCTTGATTTGAGTCCGGATGGAACCGAGGTTTTATACTCGATATCTACACCACGCGGACCCAACGATGCACCGGGTGGTGCAATTACAAGTTACTGGAGGATGAACATTAAAAGTGCAATAGCCCAACCGCTTTTCAATGAGGGTGAGTCTGGATATTCACCTGCCTGGTTGCCAGATGGCCAGGGGATCGCCTTTATCAGCCGAAAGTCGGCCGGACCACCACAGGTGTGGAAAATGAATCACGATAACAGCGATTGGACTCAATTAACCTTTTCGGATTTTGCCGTGGCGAGTTTTAAGCTTAACCCAAATGGCAAGGGCCTGGTATTCATGTCCAGAACACTCGATACCGATCGTGAGAAAATACTACAAGAGCGAGGGTATGGTTTCATTTTTTACGAAGAGAATTTGAAGAATAACAACCTGTATGTGGTGGATTTTGACGAGCAGGGTATTCAGTATGATTTGCGACAGCTAACCCATGGAGTCAACGTTTGGGATTATCAGTTTAATGGACAAGGATCTCAGCTTGCGGCCAGTATTTCACCCAAGAACCTGATCGATCATCGGTACATGTTCAGAAAAATTCATGTCATTGATATAGGTAGTGGAAAGAGCCGGATTGTGTCGAAAAACGAAGGCAAACTGGGTAATTATGCTTTTAGTCCGAACGGTAAAAAGCTGGCTTACACGGCTGCCATCAATATTAACGATCATCAGGTGAGTCAGGTGTATGTCGTTGACCTGTTTTCTGGATTGGTGAAAAACCTGACGCCAAGAGCTTTTGCCGGCCACGTGAGTTGGGCGAGCTGGAAAGATGATCAAACCATACTGTATATGTCAGGTGAAGGCGTATATCCTAAGCTCAGTCTAGTGCAGGCAACAGGTGGTACAAGGAAAATCCTGCTTGATGCGGCTGATTCTGGAGTGATATTTACAACGCCACAGATAGCTGATTCATTTGATCAGTTTGTTTTTGTTGGATCTTCACCTGAGGATCCCGGGAACATCTATGCCTGGGATGGGAAAAGCGAATTGATACAGTTAACCGATATCAATCCGATTCTGTACGATAAAGATTTGGGAACTCAGGAGATATTTAGCTACAAAGCACGTGATGGAGTGGATATTGAGGGACTCCTCATGTATCCGGTAGGCTATGATCATCAGGAAACCTATCCCCTGATCCTTTATATTCATGGCGGACCTGAATCTCATCATTCGAATAGTTGGTTAAGTCGTTATGCTACTCCAGGTCAGGTGATGGCTGGAAAGGGCTATCTGGTGGCCTATTTGAATTACCGGGCCAGCACGGGCTATGGGGTCGATTTTGCCATGGAAGGCTTCATGGATCCGGCAGGTAAGGAATTTGATGATATTGCTGATGCCATAGACTACCTCATTAAGGAAAAGGGCGCAAATCGTGAACGGGTAGGTTTGGCAGGAGGTTCATATGGAGGATATGCCTCGGCCTGGTTTGCTACCTATTACACGAAGTATGTAAAGGCAGTATGCATGTTTGTGGGAATAAGTGATGTGGTAAGTAAGCGTCTTACAACGGATATTCCCTGGGAGGAATACTATGTTCATTCGGGAAAACCCCTGGAAGAACAATGGCAAATGGGATTGGAGCGAAGTCCGATTTATTACGCCCACCAAAGTAAGACTGCAACTTTAATCTATGGTGGCACCAATGATACCCGGGTTCATCCATCACAGAGTTTGGAGTTGTATCGTTTGATGAAGATGAATGACCATCCTGCAGTACGATTAGTACAGTATCCCGGAGAGGGACATGGGAATCGCAAACAGGTCGGCCAGATTGATGTTCTCTATCGTCAGATTGGTTGGCTCGATTGGTATGTCAGGGATTTAAAGCCGCTTGATGGGCCTTTGCCTCCCCTGGATATTAGTGATCAATACGGTTTGACGTTTTGAGTGCATCTCAAACTTCTGGATCACGTGCGGTAATGCTGGCATTGCCGTCCTTTTCCCAAAAAGTAGTATTGGGTTCCTGGTGGCCATAGCCTCCGGCCTGGTCAAATTTCACCATGACTCCATCCAGGGCTTTTGATTTTATGTTGATGTTTGCTCTAATGAGTTTATGCACCCAGGAGTTATTGGGCTTGTTAAAGGGACAATTGCGCTTGCAGTTTGAGCAGCTGAAACCGTTATAGTCGTTGCAACCCTCGGGTTCGATGTACCATTTCTTGACACCGTTACTATTTGACACAGATTTTCCCTCCCAGGTTTGCTCGGTTTTGGGGATCGAGTTACTGGGACAATCTTCGGCGCAGATCATGCAAGCATCACAGAATTCTTTCACCCCGAATCGAATCGGTGGATCGGGCAATAAGGGCATGTTGGTGAAGACTTTGGCAAGACGTACCCTGGGTCCGTATTTGGGAGTGACCAGTAATCCATTTCTACCCAGTTCACCTAAACCAGCATCAATGGCAATTGGAATGCTCAATCCTGTGCCATTACCAGCTGGGATAGCCACATAGCCCAGGGCTCGTATGAATTCAGCTACTTTGTGGGAAGTAACTGCCATTCGAGAATACCCATCGCCAACCGCTGCTGAAGCCAGACGGCCAGGTGAATTGGCAATGCCGTCAAAGTCCTCTTCAAAGGCCAGTGCTATAACTGAGGTGATGCTCTCAGGAATCACTCTTTCTTGTGTCTCATCACCTTTATTTACGTATTCATCGTATAC
>CAYUGX010000113.1:0-13768 GCA_964444375.1 uncultured Porphyromonadaceae bacterium
TTAAAAATAGGGGTTTAACATAAAGAAAATGCAGCGGTATCGAACAATATATCTTTTTAAAACAATCAGTTTTGACAGAAATAAAATTCAATACACACTGCATTCCTCTTACCATAAAACCATTTTCTAATGAAACCAAACAAAGGTTCTTCTTTTCTGGTTTTTGCAGGTGTAATTTTCTGTCAAAAAGGTTAATTTTTTTGTCGTTTCCTGATTCAATAAACATATCTGTAGGTAGCATTGGAAAACAAATATACATTTTTTTTGCCAGTGAGATTCATCAAAAAGTTGATAAATCAAGGTGCCTAGGCTAATTGGATGAATTTGAATTCAGTAATTCTGAAGGACTCAGACCGTATTTCTTTTTGAAGCGTGTGGAGAAGTATTTTGGATCATTGAAGCCAACCTGGTAGGCAACCTCCTTTATTGGAACTTGCTGGTTAGATAAAATCCGATAGGCATTTTCGAGTCTAATCATCACTAACATCTCATTCAGGTTTTGTCCGGTTAGGGCTTTCACCTTTCGAAACAGAACACTATGACTCATCCCCATCTCATGCACCAATTCTCTTACAGTAAAATCGGGATCAGCTGCAGATTGTTCTAATGTTGACATCAATCTTTCAAGAAAAAGCTGATCAGTTTTGTTCAGATCCGGATCACTAACCTCCCTGGTCGTTGGAGCTGCGAAACGTTTTCTAAAATCCATCCGGTTCTTAATTCGATTGTTTACCTTGATTTTAAGAATTTCTGGATCAAAAGGCTTGCTGATGAACTCGTCAGCACCGGCGGTTAATGCTTCAATCTCATTGACCTGACCACTTAAGGCAGTTATCAGAACTATTGGGATATGTGAATACTTTACATCAGACTTCAGTTCCTTCACCAATCCCAATCCACCAATGCCTGGCATCATTACATCGCTCAGTATCAGTTCAGGTTCATTCAAATCAATAAGTTCCATAGCCCGTTCTGCAGAACCTGCAGTATCGAGTAAGTATTTATCTTGCAGCAAGTCGGCAATAAACCATCGCATCTCTGGATTGTCCTCGACGATTAACAATCGTCCATTTCGATTATTGTTACCGTCTCTTTGAATAGTTTTTGTGTCAATAGACTCCATGGGTTCTGGATGGTCGGCTGGTCTGAAATTGATCAGCTCTGTTTCCAGGTCTTCGCGATTAGAGATTTCAGCTTCAGCATAACTATCCCGGTTGATTGGAATTAGGAGTGTAAACAAAGATCCCCTACCTGATTCACTATTTACGGTAACTTTTCCGTGATGAATATCAACCAATCCTTTTACAATCGACAAACCCACCCCAGAACCCTCATTATCCTGAGTACCCTGAAAAAAGCGATCGAAAATTTTTGGGAGCATTTCTTGACTTATTCCTTTACCGTTGTCCTCAATCTTTATTCCGACAACTCGTTTATGCACATGCTCTCCAATGCTTTGATCAATAAGATGCTGTATTGAAACGTGTATCCTCCCTTGCTTTCCAGTAAACTTAAAGGCGTTGGAGAGTAAATTGAAGATGATCTTGTCCATTGCCCCAGGATCGAAATACCCCGAGATCTCATCTTCATGGCAATGAATTTGATAGTCAATCTCTCTTGAAACAGCATTTTCTCTAAACAGTTCACAAATGCCTCTCACATAATTCAATAAGTCCCCCTTTTCAACCTGTAAGTGCAACGCTTTCTTTTCAATCTTTCTAAAATCCATTAATTGATTGACCAGGCTTAGTAAACGATTCGCATTTTTTTGAATAATCGAAATGTTCTTAATGGTACCCGAATCCGCCTGATTAATATTAAGTTTATTCAACGGACCTAAAATTAACGTTAGCGGCGTTCTGAACTCATGGGTGACATTGGTATAAAAACGTGTCCGCATTTGGCTGAATTTATCACTTTCTTCCCTTCGCAGTCGTTCTAATTGCAATTCATTGTAAATCTTTGACCGTTGACGCAATAGGATGTAGGCCATTGTAAATAAAACTATCACCAAAAGAAATATTGTCAGCTTAAACCAGGAGCTCTGATACCATTCGGGTAACAATTGAATAGTCAATGGCCTAATTTCATTATTCCATACACCATATGCATTTGCAGCCCGTAATTCAAACTGATAATCACCTGGTGGCAAATGAGAATAGGTTACCTGACGGCCACTTGTACTTGTGTGAATCCACTCATTTTCCAGGGGTAGTAAACGGTAGGCAAAACTGGTTTTGTCTGGTGTAAAGAAATCCAATGCACTAAATACCAGTGAAAATGATTGTTCACTGGCTTTTAGAGCTACTTGATTAAGAAAAGATATGTCTTTCTGCAGTATTTGTTCTCCCTGAATCCATTGATTTGCGTATACGGGTCTATTCAATACATGCAATTCAGTTATCCAAATCGGAGGCCCGTCGTCATTCCTAAACACTTCATCGGGATGAAAAAGCAGTAATCCGTAGCGAACCGAGCTCATCACAAATTCCCCAGAAGTTAGCTTACAATAGGCTGGAAAAAGCTGGAAATCTTCCATTCCATATCCAGCACGGGTAGCAAATTCTGTAAAGGGCATGCCATCGTTTTGATTGTATTGAATAGCGATACCCGACTCTGGATCAAAGCGAGCAAGCCCATTTTCAGTGGCCAGCCACAAAAAGCCATTGTCATCAGCTAATAAGCAACTAATCGCATTACCTGGTAATCCATCCTTCATGGTATAATAAATGAACTGCTCGGTTTGTGGATCGAAGCGATTCAAGGCATCAAAGGTCGAAATCCAAATCTGACCGTATTTGTCTTCTGCAATGCCAGTTACCTGAATACCTTTTAACGAAGCCGGGTTACTTACATCATTGGTGTACTCTTTATAGCTATTTACACCCAGCCCGTTAACAAAACAATGGTATAAACTTTGGCCTTTGCCAATCCATAGGTTATGATGACTGTCTTCAAGAAAGACTCGTGAGCTGTCGAAAAGATTGACAAAAGTTGAATCACTGACACATTTCATACCAAATTCAGTATCGAGCAACTCATCCCCAACCGTCTGATGGCCTTCAATAGATGTAAATAGCCAATCTGCACCTTCATGGGAAATGAGTTGATATGTATATTGTTGATCCGTAGTAAGCACAATCCCTTTACCTGGTATGCAATGCATTCTCTCAACTACTTCAGTTATTGTATCACCAGCCAAATGCCCTGGTAATGGGATTTGTTCAAAAGGATTCCGGCTCACTCTAAGTCGACTAATGCCAGATTTCCAGGTTATTACCCATAATATCCCTGAGTTGTCTTTGAAAATCTGCCGAACATAATCCCCAACAAGAGAGTTTTTTAACTGTGGATCTGATGTATATGGTATAAATTGAATTTCCCCAGCCTGGTTTTCGACCAGACGCGAGATCCCACCACCATAGGTTGCCACCCAAATATTATTATTATCATCTTCAACCATTCCATAAACGTCATGGCAATTCAACTCACCGGGTTTCCCATCCTGGCCACTGAAACGCACAAAGTGACCCTTAGTCTCATCAAACAGATTGAGTCCTCCCTCCCAATTGCTCACCCATAGTCGGCCTTTTCTATCTTCATACAAAGACATTATATAATTACTTCCCAAACTGTTGGAATCACCGGGCCGACTGCGATATTGCTGACACAGTACTTTTGCATCATTTTCCTCAAGGATTTCAATTCGATGCAGAGCGCCACCTGATTGACTTCCATAATCATCTGTTCCGACCCAAATTTGACCTTTTGAATCCTCATACAAGCAAAACACATGGGCATCATGTAAACCGTCTACCCGGTCATCCGGCAGGAAATGAGCCACCAAATCAACCGAAGGCTTCTGACAGTAATTAACAATGTCTTGCACTGACTCAAATTTGGGCAATACGTATAGGCCCTGACCATACGATCCGATCCAAAACGAGTTATTGTCTGTTCGCAAAATCGCATAAATTCGGCCTGGTTCACGATTGGTTTGTTCAAAGCTAAACTCAGGAAGGGCGAATTGAAAGAACTCTTCACTATCTGTCTTAAAGTAATTTAGTCCCCCACCGTCAGTCCCTATCCACAAATTTCCGAATTGATCTTCGACTACTGCACGAACAGCATTGTTTGAAATACTGGCTGGGTTGTTGATATCGGCGACATATTCTCTAAAAGTAAAACCGTCATAACGACACAATCCTTCTTCAGTACCAAACCACATGAATCCGCGCTGATCCTGACATACACAGAGAACCCGGTGGCTAGGCAATCGGTCTTCTACCGTCAGATTTTCGTAACGTAAGACCCAATTATCATCTACCTGTGCAAAAACAGACAGACAAAATGAGCCCATGGCTAGTACTATGGATACTAAAACTCGAATCAAGGTTTCATCAAAATGGTTGGTGGAAAATACAAAATAATGATATGCATTCATCAAAAAGTTTTCGAGAGAACAGTTATTGGTGCAAATTACCAACGCTTATTCTCTAATTTTGAGGAAATCATGAACCACTCTTTGCTGATAACTTGTATAGTAATTTTACTTGTCGTCACCGGAATCCTGCTTTATCTGAGCATTTTATACCATAAAAGATTACGCAGGCACCGGCGACAGCAGACCTCTTGGCAAGAAATCTTTGAAGAGCTCCCTGACTTACTGATCCTGGTCAATCAACAACAGCAAATTGAAATGATCCAATCCGGCACAAATATGGTGTTAAATCATTCGGCTGGACACTATCAGGGAAAAACCTTAAGCTATCTATTCAAACAAGAAGACATGGATGAGCTACATGAATTTAGTTCAGAGTTGTTTGTAAATATTGACAAATCCATCACCTACGAATCCTTCAAACGCACTGGATCAGATATCAATCAGCATATAGAGTTTAGAATTATACCGCTTCCTGTTTCAAAAGGAAAGTACAAGAAAGTGCTTGTTTTGGGACGCGATATCACCCCTCGAAAACAAGTTGAAAAAAAACTGCAGTTTGAAAAAGAAAGGGCTGAAGAAAGCGATAAACTCAAATCGGCCTTCCTTGCCAATATGTCTCATGAAATAAGGACTCCATTGAATGCAATAGTTGGTTTTGCCAACCTGGTTCTTGAAGATGACCTCTCTCCCGATGAGAAAGAGAAGTACTTCAGGTATATCAACAGAAACAGCAATCAATTAATTAATCTGATCACTGACATCATTGACTTGTCAAAAATAGAGAGTCAACAACTTGAAATTGTGCCCTCTTCATTTAACCTGAATCAGCATTTATGTGAAATTGAAGAAGTGATCAAATATGAAAAGCAAAACCGCGAAAAAGATCACCTCTTATTATTTCTTGAATTAGACATGGATGATGAAACTGCCGAAATATACGCCGATCCGTATCGCATCAGGCAAGTCATGATTAACCTGTTGATCAACGCTATTAAATTTACTAATAAGGGATTTATACAGTTCGGATATCGTCGGGCTGAACATCAACGTTTGCTTTTCTACGTGAGGGATTCAGGGATAGGAATTCCTGCAGAAAAGCAAGACCTTGTCTTTGAACACTTCAGACAAATCGAATCTGACCTTACTAAACTCTCCGGAGGCACGGGCTTGGGATTAGCGATATGCAAAAACCTGGTGACATTGATGAAAGGCCGCATGTGGATGGAATCAGAGCAAGGAAAAGGTAGTACATTCTATTTTTCTATTCCTTATTTGCGGAGTCAGGATAAAGACTAAAAATTGTCTATTTTTCGGGTTAATTAGCAACTCAAGATGCACGATCCACTTAGTTTGATCAAGCAAATACAAGCCTTGACTGAGCATGGACAACACTATGCACACAATGAATTTGACTTGTCAAGGTACAAAGAGATTGAATCGCTATGCTTCGATTTAATTGAATCCTTGTACCAGATTCAGCCGACCAGATCAAAAACTATAATGTCAGAATACGATGGGTATAAAACTCCAAAAGTGGATATCCGGGCTGTAGTTTTTAATGCTGATCATGCGATATTGCTTGTAAAAGAGAGAATTGATGGACTATGGTCATTGCCAGGTGGTTGGGCAGATATTGGTTATACTCCTTCTGAGGTTGCGGTAAAAGAAACACAGGAAGAAGCAGGGATTGAAGTCGAGGCAGGCAAGCTGCTTGGTATTCTAGATAAGAAGTGCCACGATCATCCCAAGGATTTATTCTATATATATAAAGTTTTTATTGAGTGTCACTATGTGGGTGAAATCGAATCAGATTTTCTTGAAACCACAGATGCCGGATTTTTCAAGAAAAGTGATTTACCTCCTTTGTCTACCCCCAGAAATACTGAAGCTCAACTAAATTGGTTATTTTCATATCATGCAGGAGAAAGTGCGTTTCCTTTGGTTGATTAGTGGTCTATTTCTTCTTTTCCTACCGGATGGGATTCAGGCCCAGTGGCGACCCCGTACGGATACATTCCCTTATAAGCTAAAATCAACTCAAGAAATTGCATTGATGGGCTCAGGTACAGGCTTGCTGTACGCAGGCGGTAGATTGCAAAGCAGACTCGATCCAATGACCAATGCTGAAATCAATCGTCTCGAAGCAAATAAACTGTACTGGCCTGATCGACTGGCAATCAATAATTGGAATCCCTCCCTAAATACAACCAGGGAATTTCTTGAACCAGCATCAATTTTGGGTACCATGGGGGTCATTGGCGGTATAGGAATCTACCACCGAATTACACAGTATAGTTGGACCCCTCTCAAGACTTTAACACTGATGTATATTGAAGGTGCATATTTAACAGAGGGCATGGTACTCATATCAAAGGCTTTAATCAAGCGTCCCAGGCCTTACACCTATAACAGTTCACTGGAGATCGACCAAAAACTCAGTTCGGCCAATAATGAATCATTCATTTCAGGCAATGCTGCAGTACTTTTTTATCACGCCAGTTTTTTGAGCTTAATCATGCATGATTTATATCCGGGAAAAGCCTGGTTACCCTGGCTGTACACCAGCACCCACGCACTGGCAGCTTTGTCGGGCTACTGGTCTGTGCGCTCGGGCATGCATTTCCCTACTGATATTCTCGCTGGCGCGTTATGGGGAAGTGGGATGGCGTTCTTAGTCACCCGCTTACACAAAGAGAAGACCCAGAACCTATCAATAAAGCCCTGGGTCACTCAACTGGGAAAGGGGGAACTTTATAAGCCTTTACGGCTTATGGCTTATGGCTTACGAATAAGCTATAAGTACCAGTAATATATTTCATTACGTTTCGATCTGACTCAAAGTCGACCATAATCTTAATCCTATCTTAATCTTATTCTTAATCTTATTCCTAATCTTATTCCTACTCCTAAGTCTTATTTTCGGGTAAGGGCCCCTGTCCTGTCTCAGATTCTCGGAGATCAGGAACAGGGGCCACGGGACCTATAACCCGAACCTATATGAAAATTTTATTAAAAACACATTGTGAGGATACACCTTAAACATATCCTGGAAGTCTCTATTCATATCTAAATCACCATAGGCATTGTATCCTGATCTCCCTTGGTTCCAAACCAGATAAACTACTGAACCGGGTCTATATTCCCATCTTGCAACCAGATTTGATTTGAACTCCTTCAAATTAAAATTCGGATATCCAATGTAATAGTCTACATTTCCATCAATATTCTCGTCGATAGCACAGTAGCTATCATCATAGTAACAATCCATTTGCTCACTGGAGTATTCAGTATAGCGATCTGTAAACTCATCAGCCATTGGATCTGAGATCATTTTTAACTGATCATATTCTCCTGTGGCCAGGAACGGTTGGCCCCAGTACTGAATCGTAAAATCAGGAGTGATATTCACATTTAAGCGTAAACTAAGTCCAAGAATTCTTTGATCGATACTTCCGAACACGTAGCGTGATTCACCCTCATATTCAGTTTCCTGGATATATTGCAGTGTGCTTTGGCTCCTCATCAAATTTGGTATTAATGAAACCTGCACATTTTCAAAGGGTCGATATGAGAAAGTGACATCTCCACCAATTGTTTTACTATACCCTCCGAAGGATCTGGGTAAAAAGCCGTTGATACCTACCGTAAATTTCTTGCGGTTATCACTATCAAGGTTTACGTATGCAGTATAGTGTCCCAGGGTCTTAATTTTGGGACCTCCTCTTAGCATTCTCGAAGAAATTCCAGGTGTATTAAGATTGAAGCCAGCTGATAAACGCCAGAAATTTTTGAACTGCATATGAGAACCTACATTTGCTCCACTGCCTTGATATTCACCAGAAAAATTAAATTCTGAATACGCACTTCCATTTATAAACATTTGCCTGAAAATGCTGAACGGTTCAAAGAAGCGGTAATTCATCCAAAGTATGGGTAGAATATTGTCTGTACTTTGGATATATCCGGCATCATTCAGGTTAACTCCTGGGGATTTCCAATTGACAAAAGCACCAAAATTCAGTGGTGAATTACCAACCTTTCCAAACATCATTGATCCACCATTTCCCAGCAGGGATTTACGAGTAGGATCTATTTCAACATGATTGGCATCGGGTCGTTGGAAATAATGAGTTGAAGATTTTTGCGTTCTCTCAATCGCTTCTTCAGATCCATTAACCTGACTAAAATAGGTTTTGAATGATAAAAGATAGGTGCGGTCTTTAAAGAACTGAGTCACATCAAATCCGCCAGAATACGCTGAGCGGTGCAGGTAATCCATGTTGGTGTCATCTAAATTGCGAATAACTGATGTTACTAACGCTTTAACGACTGTATTTCCCTCATTGAAATCTTTGCCGACTGATCCAACCAAGTAATTCGTAAACGGTTCAACGGTTTCTTCTCGCATATCATCACCAAAAGCAATACTTGCTTTTTCCTCAGCTGTAATGGTCTCTAGCAAACCAACAGACCAGCCGTTTTCTGTTTTACCGGTCATCTTTGCAGCACCAATAATTCGGGTAAAAAGTGGCATGTCAGCATATTCACCATCACTGAGGCTTGGGTAACCTTGAGGACGGCGACCAACCCGGCGAGTGTAAAACAGGTTTTCGTTAGCCAGGTCCCCATCTCCAATCATCAATGGCATTGACAGAATTGACCTTCCCTCAATGAAAAAGGGTCGTTTTTCTTCAAAGAAGGTTTCGTAGGCGGTTAAATTCACTTGAGAGGGATCAGCCTCTACCTGGCCAAAATCGGGATTAACTGACAAGTCAAGGGTAAGGTTATTAGTGATTCCAATCTTCGCGTCGACACCGGCTGAATAGCTGTAATCTTTACCTGTTTTGAAAGGGTTGCCTTCTACGGTTTCAAATCGTTCAGCTGATCCAACAGCATACGGCGTTATATCAAATTGTTTTTTTGGCTGTATACCTTCCAGGCCATACATGTTGCCATAATTATTAACAAAGCCTGAAGCCCCCCTTGGGATTCTCTGCCAAATGGACACCTCATCAGATCGATAAATGGCTCGCAATACATTTAATCCCCAACCGGCTGTTGAATTGCTTTCAAACCTCAATTGGGAAAAAGGAATTTTCATTTCTGCGGTCCACCCCTGTTCATTAATATCTGTTTTCACAAACCAGTTCGGATCCCAGGAATCATCTTCAGTATTGCCATCGCCCGACATGATGCGGTCCATTTTGGTACCGCTGGCACTTACCCAAAAACCGAATGCGGTTCGGTGATCGTGGTAACTGTCGAAATCAATACCAACAATATCACCATCAATATCATCTCGACGGGTTAAACGACGTGATATGCTATCGGGATGTGAATCATATGCCCAAATACCGACATACAAGTTGTTCTCATCGTAGGCAACTGAGAATTCAGTTTTCTGACTAGGTTGAATGCCTTCATGCGGCTGAAATTGAACAAAGTCACCTGTCCTGTTTGTGGTTTTCCACAGGTCTTCAGACAATTTACCGTCAATTATTGGTGGTACACTTTTCAATTTCACAGCCTCATAAGACTTAATCGGAATCTCATCTGTTTGTCCAACGACCGCCAGGTAAACTAGCAAACAGAAGGTTGCAGTTAATACTCTTTTCATGGTTCGGATAAATAAGTTTTCTTACTCTACAATAAGACGGCGAAGCTGCCAATTTGCTACACGAAAACCGAGTTTTTTTTTGGTTTCGATGCTCCATTAACACTATTTAACATTAAAGAGGTCTTGATCAAGTTTTTAGCTTAAACCAAAATATCTGGAAAGTGTCTAAGTTTCATTCAAAAGTTACCAAAATGAAAAAGATTGACAGACGAATAGTAATAGCGTTTATATTAATTTTCACTATAGGATTGGCTTACGGCCTCATGCGTTATTTGATCTCATTGAAAGAAGAACCCATGAAGCGTGAACAGCCAGCTTCTACCCGATTCGTGCAGGCAGATACCGTCCACTACTCCACCCTGGTTTCACCTGTAGTGGCACCAGGACGTTTCGCATCTGCTGCCGAACTGGATCTGGTGTCGGAAGCATCCGGCAGGATAATTAAAACAGCTATTCCGTTAAAAAAAGGCGCCCAGTTCAAAAAGGGCGACCTGTTATTTACCATTTATCCGGATGAAGCTGAAATGGCATTAAAGGCACGAAAGAGTCAGTTCTTAACGCTCCTTGTCAATCTGATACCTGATATTCGACGTGATTATCCTGATTTTGAAGAACCCTTCATTTTATGGGGCTATTGATCTGGATTCTGACCTGCCGGCGTTGCCCGATACTGAAGACCAGGCTTTGACGAATTTCCTGGCCAGTCGCCTGGTTTTAAGTGAGTATTACGGCTTGAGGAAAGATGAGCTCAGTTTATCGCGGAGACACATGTATGCCCCATTTGATGGCACTTATTCTGAAGTCTACATTGAAGCAGGGGCCTACATAAACACCGGTGGGCGCGTAGCCCATGCCATTCAGACAGACAAACTTGAAATCGAAGTGCCCCTGGAGCGTTTTCATTCACGGTTTGTATCTATTGGTGACGAGGTATCAATTACTTCAGACACCCGATCCGTATCATGGAGGGGCCAGGTGGTCAGAAAATCTCAATTTGTTGATCCGGGCACACAATCACAATCCGTTTTCGTTCAGGTCAATAACCAAAGCAGTAATCCAATACTGGCTGGAGAATACCTCAGTGCCACCTTTGCCGGACAAGCAGTCGATGATGTCATGGAAGTCAAACGGAACGCAGTTTTTAACAGCAATGAAGTTTTTATTGTCATAAATAATCATTTAGAAAAGAAAGTCATTGATATTGTTAAGGTCAACGAGCAGACAGTACTTTTCAGAGGACTCGAAAAGGGATCACTTATCGTTAACCAACCCTTAATAAATGTCATGGAAGGCACTGCAGTTGCCATTATTGGTGATCCTAATGCCCAAATTGGTCAAAAAAGTCAAAGAAAAGGCAGATCGAGTAAACCGGGCGTTGATGCCAAGGACTCAGACCGTAAACCAAATAAGGAAGACTCAAAACGCAATAAAGCCAATAAGTAGGAGATCGAGTCATGAGAAAGATTATTGAACGCTTTGTAGCCTATCCTATATACGCCAATCTGCTAATTGCATTCGTTCTGCTGGCTGGGGGATACTCTTATGTTTCCATGAACAAAGCCTTTTTCCCAGAAGTGGAGAGCCGGATGATTACCGTATCTGTTTTTTATCCAGGAGCCTCACCAGTTGAAATGGAAGAAGGTGTTACATCAAGAATTGAAGAAGCTGTTCGCGGTATTATTGGCATTAAAGAAATCAATTCAACGTCAGTTGAAAACTCGGCCCGGGTGAGCATAGAAACTACCGGGGAATATCATATTAATGAAATCCTTCAGGAAGTTAAAAATGCAGTTGATGGTATCTCTTCACTTCCAACGGCTGCAGAGCGCCCCATTGTATCTAAGCAACGTTCACGAGCACCAGCCTTAACCCTCAATGTTATTGCTGAAGAAGGATATGCTGTGGATCTGCTTACTTTGAAAAAATATGCCCAGCGAATAGAGGAAGATTTCTACAGTTCTGGTGTGATGAGCCAGGTATCTTTATCAGGCTATCCGCAGTTGGAGATTTCTGTAGAGATTACCGAGGCCAACCTCTTGCGGCATCAACTCACATTTGATCAAATCATTAGGGCCATTCAAAATAACAATCAGGACGTTTCTGGAGGTCAAATACGATCGGATGAAGAGGAATTGCTGATACGCTTACGTTCTCGTAGTTCTGATCCCAACAAAATCGGAGATATTGTGCTCAAAGCAAATGAAGACGGGAGCTATATGCGGATCCGTGATGTTGCTGTAGTGAAGAAGAAATTTGCCGAAAATTCAAATAGATCCTGGATCAACGGCCAAGAAGCCGTTACCATAACCATTCAAAAGCTTCCCGAAGAAGACCTTGAGGCAATTACAGATTATGCTCGCGACTACCTGGCTGATTTCAATGCAAATAACACAGGTGTTCAAATTGTTACCTCACGTGCCTATCTTGATGTTCTTAATTCACGGCTAGAATTGCTTACCACGAACGGACTGATTGGGCTCTTATTGGTCATTATATCACTCGGTCTATTCTTGAGTTTCCGCCTGTCTCTCTGGGTGGCATTTGGAATTCCCTTCTCCTTTCTTGCGACTTTCATTGTTGCCTTCTTAATGGGTGTAACTATCAACTTGATCTCCATTTTTGGAATGATACTGGTCATCGGTATATTGGTTGATGATGGTATTGTGATAGCTGAAAACATCTACCTACATTTCGAACGCGGCAAAAGTCCCATGAAAGCGGCTGTGGATGGAACCATGGAAGTATTACCCGCTGTAACCACTTCAATTACAACCACACTTATTGCATTTGCCCCGTTATTGTTCTTAGCTGGGACACGGATGGAAATGATGTTTGAAATGGCTCTTATAGTTATAGGGGCATTGTTTTTCTCACTTTTTGAAGCCTTTTTAATACTACCTGCCCACCTGGGTAATGAAAAGGTATTAAATCCAAAACGGCGCGATCGCAAGAAAAAAGGAATTAAGAAATATTCAGAAGGCTTTATTGTTTGGTTGCGCGATAACGTGTATCATCATGCCATAAAATGGCTAATTAAATGGAGATGGGGCGTTGCAGGTATTCCAGTTGCCCTGGTATTAATCACTCTTGGGCTATTTCTTGGAGGACACATTAAAAGCACATTTTTCCCGATGGTCGATTTCGATCGATTTACCGTAAATGTTGCGTTTACCCCTGGTGATGGTGAAAAGAATACACTGACCTTCCTGTCACGTTTTGAAGAGGCGATCTGGGAAGTCAATGAGGATCTTAAAAAGCAGTTTGATGAAACTGAAGACATTATAGAGCGTGTAAATACAAACCTGGGAACCGCCTTCAGCGGTCAGGAAAATGGAGCTCATGCTGGTAGTATTAACGTTTTCCCCAAAGACCTTGAAGGATATGATCTCTCAGGATATGCCATCGCAGCTATGGTTCGTCAAAAGATCGGACCCGTTCCTGAAGCGCTGAAATACACTATTGGGGGTCGTAATAGATGGGGAGCACCTGTATCCATTGGCCTAATGTCTCAAAATCTGGCAGAACTCGACGAAGCCAAAGACTATCTGATTAATCGTTTAAGTGAGCTACCTCAGTTGAAGGATATAACCGAAAATGTGGCACTGGGTAAACAAGAAGTTCGTCTGGACTTAAAACCCAAGGCCTATTTTTTAGGATTGGATGAAAATACCATTGTTGTTTTATGGGGAGATCATGGTTGGCACCTG
>CAYUGX010000114.1:0-13745 GCA_964444375.1 uncultured Porphyromonadaceae bacterium
AATATGGCATCAACCTCTTTTCGCTCAGGTGATTTTAATAATTGATCCCAATAATACGCTTCTGGGGATGCATAGTAAATATAGAAGGTATTTTCGCCAGCCAATTGCAGGTGATCCTCAACTCTAGTAAAAGGGCTTGAATCAAATTCAAATAGGCCCGGACTGTTAAAGTTGATGTAGGAATTGCCATTTGGGTGAAAGAATAGCTGCTGAACGAAGTGTTCATGGCTGGGCAGTTCTAGAATATCATTGCTCAGATTCGGGGTGTCTACTTTTCCGTCTATCAAGCGATTAACGGTATTGACTACAGAACACATCCAAATTTGATCCTGGCTGTCACAGAATAGTCGTAAAATGCAATTATCCAACAGACCTTCGCTCTGTGTATAGGTAGTGAATCGATATCCGTCATAACTGACCACTCCCCGGTCTGTATTGGCCCAAAGTACATTATCTGCAGTTAAGGCAAGACCAAAGACCTCATTCGAGGGTAGTCCGTTGTCTTCAGTAAACACATTATAGGGTGGATCTTGTGCTATCCCTGCAAAAGTAAGGTTCAGGATGAATAACACAAGAAACAGATATCGGCCATATTTACGGATTATTCTTACCACCGGTTATGTAAAAATAACTCAATTTTAGTACTATGGATCAGTGATTGCTTACTTTTGTGTGAATCGGCAGTAATATGGGACGAAAAGGAAGGAATAAGAAACACGGAATGGTAAAGAAGAATATCCGGAACCAAATCTTGGGTATCTTCAGCAACCATTTTACGCAAACTTTTAATTACAAGCAAATTGCACGACGGCTGGATGTCAAAGATCCTGCCGCCAGAAAACTGATTGCCACTGTTTTGAATGAGCTGATGCACGATGGGCACCTTGATGAAGTCGAACGTGGTAAGTACAAACTGAAGTCGAAGGGGGGATACATTACGGGAATTGTGCAAATGACCCGTTCGGGTGCTGCATTCATTCATACAGAAGAAGTCAACGAAGAGGTTTTCGTTACGCACCGAAATCTGAACCGGGCCCTGAATGGAGACAAGGTAAAGGTGTATCTGTATGCCCGCAAGAAAGGGGATCGTCTTGCCGGTGAGATCACCGAAATTCTTGAGCAACGCGAACGGTCCTTTGTTGGCGAAATCGTTAGGGCGGCAGCCTACTATTTTCTGGAGGCCGATAACAAAGATATGCCGTACGATATTTTCATCTCTCCGAATAAGTTGAATGGGGCAGAGGATGGTGACAAGGTAATTGCCCGAATTACGGGTTGGCCCAAGGGAGCAAAGAATCCCTTTGGTGAAGTAATCGATGTTCTGGGTGCGGCTGGAAGTCATGAAACTGAAATGCATGCCATTCTGGCCGAATTTGAACTGCCCAACCAGTTTCCTGCCCACCTGGATAAGGCAGCAGAGGAAATCACTGAGGCAATCTCCTCAGCTGAGATCGGCAAGAGAAAAGATTTCAGATCAGTGACCACTTTCACTATTGACCCTGCCGATGCCAAAGATTTTGACGATGCTTTATCCATCCGGCAAGTGAAAGAAGATTGTTGGGAAGTGGGTATTCATATTGCTGATGTCAGTCATTATGTACAGCCAGGCTCAGCCATCGATGATGAAGCCTTTGTTAGAGGAACCTCGGTTTATTTAGTTGACCGAGTTGTGCCTATGCTTCCTGAACGATTGTCAAATCATTTGTGTTCGCTCAAGCCCAATGAAGATAAATTGTGTTTTTCGGCCGTATTTGAAATGAATCAGAAAGCCGAAATCCTGAATCAGTGGTTTGGAAAGACCATCATTCATTCTGACCGTCGCTTTGATTATGAAGAAGCACAAGCCATTATTGATTCGGGAGAAGGGGAGTTGGCTGATGAGATGGGCATCTTGCATCAAATGGCTACCGTTTTGCGTGATAGTCGTTTTAAGCAAGGCGCATTTTCTTTCGAGCGCATCGAAGTTAAGTTCAGGCTCGATGATGCTGGTAAGCCACTAGGTGTCTTCTTTAAAGAAGCCAGGGAATCAAACTGGCTGATCGAAGAGTTTATGTTACTAGCCAATAAAAAAGTGGCTGAAAAGATTGGTCGGGTTAGAAAAGGTCAAAACGCAAAGGCTTTCGTTTACCGCATTCACGATCGGCCTGATCCTGAGAAAATTCAGAATTTCTCGAATTTTGTTCACCGTTTTGGGTATAGTCTGAAAACGGCCAGTGACAAAGCCATTGCACAATCAATGAACAAATTAGTTCATGACATCAAGGGCAAGAATGAACAATATGTGTTAGAAAACCTGGCCATTAGAACCATGGCTAAGGCCAAATATTCAACCGAGAATATTGGTCACTATGGCCTAGCTTTTCCCCATTATACACATTTTACCTCGCCCATCAGACGCTACCCCGATCTAATGGTGCACCGCCTTCTTACGGGCTATTTGGCTGGAGAGTCTTCTGATAAACAAAAAAGACTGGAGCTGCAGTGTGAACATGCTTCAAAGCGAGAAGAATTGGCTGTTCAGGCTGAAAGGGCTTCGATTAAATACAAACAGGTAGAGTTTCTCAAAGATCATCTGGGAGAAACCTTCGATGGGATCATTTCAGGAGTTAATGAATGGGGATTTTATGTTGAACTAACTGAGAATCATTGCGAAGGAATGGTTCCTGCAAGGGAATTGGAAGACGATTTTTACGAGTACGACGAACACAATTACTGCTTAATAGGTACCCGTACCCGAAGGAAATTCGAAATTGGACAGGCGGTACGGGTTGAATTAACCCGGGCTGATCTGGCTCAACGACAGCTTGATTTTATTTTGTCGGATGATTAAGCCATTCGTTAATGGCTTGATCAAGTAAGGCCGGGTTGGGTGTTGGGAAAGTCGAAAAGGATTTCTGACGATATCCTTCAATGCGCTCCAGATTCAGCTCTTCTTGGTAGCAGCAATCAAAATACCCGGCCTCCGAAACATGCTTGGCGACATACTCCTGTTCAGTCTGGCCAGGTGTGGGTATCAGCAATGCAGGAACACCCAAAGCGGCCAAATCAAAAACTGTTACGACTCCTGCCCGACAAAGAATATGGGGGGAATTGAGTAGCAGTTCTTTGATCTCATTTCCGGGCAAATGGTTATAGATAGTGACATGCCCCTGTTGTCGTGTTTTTGGCTGTTCTCCTACCGGATGGGGGAGACCTTGTAACACCACAGAACGGAAAGTGGCTTTTTCGAGTATTTCAATGACAAGGCTTTCGAACAGACTTCGCTGTGGCTCTGGGCCCGAAATCAAGCACAGCAAGTCATAATTTGATCCTTGCACCTGTTCATTGATTGAGATTTGGGGCAGCCATGAGACTGGATCAATGTATCGTATTTTATATGGTGTATTCGCAATATGGGAAAGTCGCCCACAGACATTGGGTTCACCAGCATAATCCGGAATCCACCAGTAATCAAACTCCCGGATCATAGGCTGATGAATTAAGCGACTGAAAAGGGTATCTAACCAGGTCCATCCACGCGGAGGTTGTGGTCTTAGCTGGTGGGTAATAAAAACCGAGGGAACCTGGGCATGACAAAATCCATAGCGGTTATCGGCCAGGATATGATCAATCGATTCTTGCTGAACAATTGATTTTAAGGCTCTTCTGGTTTGCCTGATTGCGCGAAGTATACGTGGAAGTTGAATCCATAATTTTAGAAAAAAACCTTTTTTCGCCGGGGCATAGTGAATCGGAGCGAATGGTAGTCGAATGATTTTGAGTTGTGGGAACTGTCTTGACAGAAAGGTGTAGGGCAATCCGTCAGCAGCAATAATCACTTCGCACCCCATATCGGTAAGGCGAACAATGACAGCTGCCAAACGAGTGGCATGTCCAAGGCCCCATTCTAGTGGTGAGACCAGGATACGTGGTATTTTTCCTTGATTCATGCTAATAAGAAACCAGTGCTTCAGACCCCAATTTACGAACTTCATTGGCAATTGCATCCAGTTTCTCTGGGCTTACCTTGTGTAAAGTTTCAATTGGGGTATCTCGGGCAATGGTATACACCATAACTGCCTGGGGTTTTAATTTGGCTACGATTTTTAACCAGTCTCGAATAGATTCGGGATCAGAATTGTCTATTAATCTCCCTTTATAGGAGCCTCTGACAAACAGTGTTTGAAGGGTAAATTCACCTTTAAAAGTTTTAAGCTGTTCAATAGTACTATCCAGATCATATACCCCTTTCGGTTGATTGAGGCTTGACACGGTTTCGGTGTAAGCCGAGTCAATTTTCAGAATCCGTTGTTCTACCTGCCTGATGGCTTCTCTGATGAGTGGATCCCCCAGTCGAGTGGCATTAGACAATACGGCAATTTCAACTTTGGGAAATAATGCATTGCGCAACGCCACTGTGTCTTCTATGATTCCAGGAAAATCAGGGTGGAGAGTGGGTTCGCCATTGCCTGCAAAGGTTATTGTATCAAGGGCTTCATCATTCGCTTTCATCTCATGTAAGCGGGTACCGAGGGAATCTGCAATTTCCTGACGAGATGGAAATGTACTTTGCTTAACTTCATCTGGATCTGACCATCCACATTCGCAATAAATGCAATTGAAATTGCAGATTTTTCGTCCTTCCGGAAGCAAATTGATACCTAGAGAAGCCCCTAAACGACGGCTTGTCACGGGTCCAAAAACTATTTCACCAAATAAGAATGTAGCCATTGATCATGCTGTATGGTGCATGCACGCAAAGATAGACCTTTTCACAACACCCGTGTTATCACTGACCTGCAGCCCCATATGATTTTTATCATTTGGTACAGGCTGATTGTATTGTTAATTTAGTTAATCAAAAGCAGTGCATGGAAAACGGTCAAAAAATAAGCAAGCTGGTGTGGAAGAAGGAATATGAATCTGGATTGGTTTATCTGGATAACCACCGGCGAAATTTCTTAGACATCCTGAATGAATTGATTGAAGTGGTCAATGAAAAAAGCTGTGAAACCAGGTTACCGATGATTTTTCACAGGCTGGCTTTTTACGTTGAAGATTATTTCACAAAGAAAGAGATGGCGATCAAGGATTGTGATAATCTTCCTCTTCACACCTACAAGGCTGAGCATGATCGATTTACGTCAGCCATACAGACCTTCCAGGAAGAATTCAGACATGGAAACATAACTGTGTGTCGTGAATTGCTGGAGTTTTTGTTGGATTGGTTTGAAAATTATGTGAAGATTTTTGGATCTAAGGAGGCTGAATACATGCGCTCAGCAGGATTCGAGTAATACTCAGATAATTCGTCGGGAGGTACTCTGAACTGTCAGCCGTAATGATGTCATGTCTGCTTTTTCAATCAATACCACACCCGGTCGCTTTCCATTTTCGAAAGAACCTAATTTTTTATCCATTCCCAGGGCACGCGCTCCATTCAAACAAGTCCATTCTATCAATTGAGGCAAAGTAATGGATGCATCCATTGCCTGGATGGTTTTCATTTCTTCAAGCATTGATATTTGATGATTGGATGCCAAACTATCCGTTCCGATACACAGCTGAAGATGGGTTCTGTTCTTGATCAATGATTCGGGTAATTGGTTCTCAATGTAGCGATTGGCATTAGGACACAATCCAAAGAACACCTTCTCCGTACCCAGATTCATTTCGATATTGATGAGGTCGTCTTTTGTTGTATAGGTATTATGGATAAGCAAGTAACGGGCTGCATCCGGAATGGAATTAAAATCTAAAGGGATTGTTGATTGGTGGATTGTTGATTGGTGGATTGTTGATTGGTGGATTGGTGGTATTGTGGATTGGTGGATCGGTGGTTTGGTTGATTGGTGAATGATAGATTCTTGTTGGCTTTCCTGGTGATGAATGCTTAGGGTATTATGGCAGAAATTGTGTTGTTTGAATTTCTTCCAGAGGGGCTGGCTGATTGAATAACTTGAGTGAGGGGTAAGACTTGATCGAAGGTTATGGGTGGTGAAAAGGTCTTGAAGAGCGATCCCTTTTTGCCATATTGAACTTGCCTCATTTCCTTTTTGGCCGAAGAGTTCGACGAAATTATAGCAGAAGATGGGGCTTTTTGTTTTGGGGATGAGACTGTCACTTGTGTTGCAAATATCACCAATAGCTTGAGTTCCTTGTCGGTGCATTTTAGCCAGTATGCCGTCCAGGAGACTTGGATCATATTCGATCTCATCTCGTTTTTTCACGACCTCTTGAACAAAGTGCTGCAATCCCAGATTGGGAAGAATATGGCCTTTCAGGTGACTAAGTTCAAGATGTGCATGTACATTGATAAAACCGGGAACCAAAATCCCATTATAAAACTCAACCTTACTCGATTCACCCTGTGTTGGATCTGCTTGACTGATACTTACCACTCGTCCTTCCTGATCAACCTCAAGCAAACCATACCGGATGGGTTTGCGACCCGGAGTAATGATATACTGGGCGGCTAGTTTTCGCAAGTTATTCATCATCCCAGTCGGTGGTTGCTTCACGTTTTTGCTTTATTTCCTCTTCCATCACGCTAAGCTTTTTAAGTACTTCTGAATAGATCTTTGCAAAATCGTCGGGGTACTGGGTATAAAAGTGAATGGTACTGTCAAAATGAGTTCGGGTAAGCTTGTATTTAGATAGTATAGCGGCATATTGATTAAAAGCACTGTCTTCTTTCTCTTCTCTGATCAAGGGAGCTCTGTATAATGTGCCATCGACCAGATGGATATCGACTAGAAGATCCACCATTTCATCAGGCTGCAGGAATTCTTCAGGTACTCTCAATCGGGATTTACCACAGGCCGCCATCAGTAATAGAAGAAGTACAGCAAGCGGAAACCATCTTTTATTGAACATCTTTTTCAATTTTTTTCATAAGCTCGGAAGCGAAAACGAAATTACGGAGGATTTTGTTATCGGCATTCAGAATTTCGTTTTTGCTTCCGGTCCAGCTGATTTCTCCCTCGGCAATGAACACAACATTTTCCCCAATCTCCATCACTGAGTTCATATCGTGTGTATTGATAACGGTAGTGATATTGAATTCATGTGTGATTTCCCTGATCAGGTTGTCGATGACAATGGCTGTTTGCGGGTCAAGACCTGAATTGGGCTCATCGCAGAAAAGGTATTTGGGATTGAGCGCAATCCCACGGGCAATGGCTACTCGTTTGCGCATTCCCCCGCTTATTTCAGCTGGATAGAGGTGATTAACTTTATCGAGGTTCACTCGATCTAAACAAAAATTTACTCGATCTAACTTCTCGATTCTAGTCTGGGCAGTAAACATGTCGAGTGGGAACATGACGTTTTGCTCGACAGTCATTGAATCAAAGAGTGCGCCACCCTGAAATACCATTCCCATCTCCTGTCGCAGGCGTTTTCGCTCGTTGCTATTCATTCCTGCGAAATTACGATCATCGTAGTGGATGTCTCCACTTGAAATCTCGTGCAAACCAACAATGCACTTGAGCAATACTGTTTTCCCCGAGCCACTTTGGCCAATGATCAGGTTGGTTTTTCCCTCATCAAAAACAGCTGAGATGTCTTTGAGCACCTGAGTTTCGCCGAAATATTTACAAACGTTTTCGAGTTGAATCATGTTAGCATGATTTCGGTGATGGCGTAATTACTGATGAGAATAAATATCATGCTATACACCACAGCTTGTGTACTCGACTTTCCAACCTCGAGGGCGCCTCCTTTGGTATAGTACCCAAAGTAACCCGATACGGAGGTAATAATAAATGCAAAGACCACTGATTTGAGCAGGGTGTAGAAGATATAGTATGGATTAAATTCTAATCTGAGTCCGTAAAAAAAGTCGTGCGAGGTGAGCAGTCCGCCCATCTGTGAAACTACCCATCCTCCGATTAGTCCGACAAAGATTGATAAGATCACCAGTAAAGGATTTACCAGCATGGCGGCAATAACTTTGGGCTGGATGAGATAGGATGCTGAATTGATGCCCATGGCATCGAGTGCGTCAATTTGTTCGGTTACGCGCATAGTGCCAATCTCTGAGGCGATTAATGAGCCAATTTTACCTGCTAAAATCAGACTCAATACAGTTGATGAAAACTCCAATACCAACACGTCTCGAGTAGTAAATGAGACATAGTGAGCCGGAATAAGTGGATTACCCATGTTGATAGTCATGTGGATGATCACTACCATGCCAATAAAGAAAGAAATGATCGAAGCAATGCCCAAGGATTGGATACCCAAATAGTCTATCTCACGAATAGTTTGTTTGAAATACAAAGCATGTTTTTCGGGTTTTCCGAAAACCCGCTTCACCAGTAAAAAATACTGACCGATGTGAGCGAAGAAATTCATGCCGGGAGAATTTGACACTAAATTAAGAATTTTTTATGTAATATTGCCGGGTATTACACCAATTGGATTGTTGTAACACCTTGAAAAACAGCTCAAATACTCAATTTTCCGATGAATCCGAGGATTTCTTTCTTAGCTGCTGTCCACCTGGAAGTGAAGCATTGATCAGGCAATGGACAGTAGATAAGCCAGTTGTCATCCGGGTATATCGGGCGCGGGTTTCAAAATTGGGTGACTTTCGCCCTCCCAGAAATGGCAATGGTTCAATGATAACTGTCAATGGAGATTTACACCCTGTTGAGTTTATGGTAACATTGGCCCATGAGTTGGCTCATTTCGATGTGTACCGTCACTATGGTCGGAGTCGATCGATCAAGCCCCATGGTGCAGAATGGAAGCAAGTTTTCAGGCAGTATATTGCAGGGATGATTGAAGATTCTTTGGGGAATGAGGGAAGCAGGGAATTCAGGGAAAGCGGGGAAGCGGGGATCGCTAAAGTTGTGACTGGGGATTATTTGGGTGATGCAGTTAGGAGGGCTTTGGAGCGGTGTTATTTTGGTCGTGAGCGGATTGCTTCGACGCCATGTGGTGAATTGAAGAGAGCCTTAAGTGATGGAAGGTCGGGTGACCTTATTCGAGTCGAAGATTTACTTGAGGGTCAAGTTTTTGAAATTCGCAATGGTAGACGTTTTGTTAAAGGGCCTAAATTACGAACACGATATCGGTGTAAGGAGTTTGGAACCAAACGGATATATACGGTACATGGCTTAGCTGAAGTGACTGAAATTCTACAATGAACATTGAAAAAAGGCGGGGATTCCGTATCTTTCATAAAATCTAGAACTATGGATAATAACACATATTGTGTGATCATGGCCGGTGGTGTTGGTAGCCGATTTTGGCCCATGAGCCGGTCCCACATGCCAAAACAATTCCTGGATATATTGGGAACCGGGAAAACCCTAATTCAACAAACCGTCGAACGATTTAAAGATCTCTGTCCAATTGAAAATATTTATGTTGTCTCTCACTCAGCATATGCTGACCTCATTCTCAATCAGGTTCCGGCTCTGAAGCCGGAGCAAGTGCTTCTTGAACCTTTGCGCAAGAATACAGCTCCTTGTTTAGCCTATGCCAACCATGTGATTCAAAAGCGAAATCCTGAGGCAAACATTGTTGTTGCTCCATCTGATCACCTGATCATGGATGAAAAAGAGTTCACGCGGGTCATTAATACGGCTATTGATTTTGTTAAAGAAAAGGATGTATTGCTCACTCTGGGCATTCAGCCTAGTCGGCCTGAAACGGGATACGGCTATATCCAGGTGAATGGTACTAAAGATATTGAAGGTATAGCTTGCCTCCGTCAGGTGAAAACCTTTACTGAAAAACCCGATCATGAGCTGGCCCGAATCTTTCTTGAAAGTGGCGATTTCTTTTGGAATTCTGGTATGTTTATTTGGTCAATGGCTGCGATACAGAATGCGTTTACGAAGTATTTGCCCGATATGCAGACTTTATTCGCTGATGGAGTCGATGTTTATGGCACCACCGAGGAGAATGGTTTTATCGAGCAAATTTATGGTGCCTGTGACAAAATCTCGATTGACTACGGTATCATGGAGAAAGCCGACAATGTCTATGTAATGTGTGCAAATTTTGGTTGGTCTGATCTGGGTACCTGGGGCAGTTTATATGAGCATAGTGACCGTGATCCCTACGGTAACTCTCAGAATGGTTCGCAATATATTCCCTTTGATACCAAGAATTGCATGATTCAGTTACCTGATGGGAAATTAGGCGCCATCCAGGGGCTAGACGACTACATTGTTGTTGATACTGAAGATGTTCTGCTTATCTGCAAAAAATCAGATGAGCAGAAAATACGCCAGATGGTTGACGAAGTCAAAATGCAAGGGGGAGAGCGTTACATTTAGAACTCCCAGATGTCGTGTTCAAAGTGGAAGATGAATTCTTCTATGCTTTCTGCTTCGAGCAGGGCTTCAACTCCCATTGTATATTCCTGGATCATTCGGTTGTTGTACACATTGGATTCCTGCACGATAAATCCGTCGAAATAGCGTTTGTAGAAAATCTCATCGAATGAGCGGCGTTCAGCATCATTGTATGGGTTGAATACTTCACTTTGGGCCAGCAAGTTGCGGGCATCGGGATATTTTACCCAGAAAAGCTTTTTTCTTTGCAAGTCTTCACGGTCGACATCCTGGGGCTTATAATAAACCCGGATTGGGCACAATCCGATGATACGGACTTCCATTACCGACCTTTTTTTGTCGAAAAACCACATTTCTTTAACCAGCATTTGAAGTACTTCATCGGTTCGAATCTCGCCTGCGACCAATGAATCAGTTACCTGACCCGTTACCGGATTGGTTACTTGGATCACCTGATCTTCGGCTTCAAATTCGGTTAGCACATCATCGTAGGTGATTTTCTCTTTGAACTCATTGATATTATCGATACCAGCTCTGTAGGCGGTGACCTCATCAGTTTCAATGGCGCTCATTAATACACTGATCAAACTTTTTCTTTCCCCAATTGGAACCGTAGGGAAGTAGAGTGGTTGGTTCATTTTTTCCCTGAGATCAATCATTCGCCAAACCACTTTCGACCACATGATATCGGCTTCTCTTACTTTTTGGTAAGGCACCGGTTTCTTGTTTTTGATGTGCTGTTTGGTATAGATTTGATCTAATCCTGACCAGGTTGCTGGATCTGTGGTATTTTCTTCATTGGTGTTTTGGGCCCAGCCCAGGCTGGTGCTCAAAAGAAGGATTCCGATAATAGGGACAACTGCTTTTCTCATCTTTCGTATCCTATTGAATGGTAAACACTATACTTGGTAAGGTACGTTCCCTGTTATCGGGACCTACCGCAATAATATCATCGACGAAGAAGCGTTCGCCTCTTTCCAAAGTAGCCAATAAGCGTTTTTGCTTTTGGGTGAAAAGTGCCGAGTTTGATTCTTCATCATCTGTAAATGATTTTTTCACAATGGAGATCTTGAATGATTGTACTACATATTTGACATCAAACAAGAAATCTTCTAAGACCGCTTCAACACCCATTTGGGCATTGAGTTCAGGTTTTGATATCCCACCTCCTGGTTTACCACCTATTTTGGCGATTGGGGGTGGTACAGGTTTTAATCTGCCGATCCAGTCCTGCATCTGACGTCTTTCGCCGTTGAACTCAGCCGACACTTTTATAATAGCTTCCCCATAGTCTTGTCTGGGTCGAACCTCATAATTGTATCCTCCGGTTGGTTCAATGCTGGCATTGACGGCTTCTACCCTAACTGATCCCGGAGTTGAGCCGGGGACATTTATTTCAACCGGGTTTGGTATTCCCATGTAGAAAACATTCATTCTTGTAGGAGAAACGATCAGAATTGGAGGAATAACATCGAATTCATCCTCAAAATCGTAACGCAATGTACGGCCATCGGGAGCGGTGTAGTTAATGTATCCTCCCCATTTGACATGCCCGGTTTGATTGGGTATTGTTCTCCATAATCCCATCCCATTTTCCACATTGATCTGTCTGTTATTGACATAAATCTGAGGATCCTGGGTGCTGTCAATAGCTGCCAGAAAGATTTCGGCTTCGTACGGATTTCCCTGAACCACCATGGTGGAGGTTTTCGGTATAATTGCCGGCATCAGCGCGTTAAACTTAAATGATTCCTCGTCTATACCCGAGTAGAGATAATTCAATACATCTGATTCGGCATTTCTGATGTCTGATTGCATTTTCGACATCAAGGTGACCACACCAATCAGTGGCAGGTATTCAAAGTTATCTTGTTCCCAGGTTCGACTGGTTTCATCAGCACCACCTTTGGGATCCACAATTTCCAAACCTGTTTGGATGGAATGGACCAGGATCGAATCATTCGGATCGACCATGGTCAGCAGGAAATCACGGTAATTATTAATTGAGTTTCTGAGGTCAGTAGCCCGAGAAATCCGTCTATTATCAAAATCAATCGGTTTCTCAGTGAGCATGATCTGTGCAGGTATGTTCACATCTTCCATACTCTTAATACTATCTAGGCGGGCCTCTTCTTCACCATCTGCTTCGCGAACAATTTTCCATTTGTATTCTGTGATCTTATCCACCAAATTCTGGGAAGAGGAACGCACCAAATCTGCCTGATCCTTGAAAGGACCCACTTTTTGTGGATTGATGGTATAGGCCTGATCAAACTCGGCGTACCTGAGGTTATTTTGGGCGGTAAAGTTCTCAATAGTCTGATTCAAACTCTTCTCCACCTTTGCGATCACGTCCAGGGTTTCTTTTGATACATTTAGTGCCAGCAATGCTGTCAACACCAAATACATCATGTTGATCATTTTTTGCCTGGGTGTCAGCCTGGGTTGTGCCATAATTCTATTTCCGGTTCAGCGGATTAAACATCGTCTCTCATGTTCATGGCAGTCAGCATATTGCCATAAACTTTATTCAACGCTATCAGTTTCTTACCCAAGCGTTCTACTTCTTCTCTGTACAGTTTGGTATTGTCAACTGATGAAGCCAGGTTTTCCATCATGGAATCAAGACCGGCATACACTTCTTTTGAAGTTTGCAGGTGGGCATCAGAACCTTTCAGTTGAAGTTCATAAACCGTATTAAGGGCTGCTAGATTCTTATTCAATGACTCAAGCTGGTTGTTGTAACTGCTGCTGCCTTCATTGAGTTTGGCATAGTCCTGATTAATGGCATCCAGTAATTTCGTATAGGATTCAGTCAATTGATCTGACGAACGGTTCACGTGTTCAACCAACCGGGCACCTGTTTGGGCAACCATGTCAGCGGTTTTAGCATATGATTCGCTCAAACCTTCTGCAGTATTACTCAAAGCCTCAGTCGATTTGGCATAAGACTGGGAGAAAGAACCCAACTGATCAGATGCATTTTTAACATTCCCTACATATTCCTCTGTGACCAAATGTGCATTGGAAATATCTTGCATTTTGGTTGTTGTGTCAGATAGATTGCGCATGCCATCTCCCAGCTTTCTAAGTAAATCTGGGGTAATATCAGCTTGAGCAAACAATTCATCCATCTGCTGAACCGTTGAGCCTCTGCTCACTTTTTTATCTGATTTTTTCTGATTTTCCATGAGCTCAGGGTATACTCGATCCCATTCCCAATCTTCAGGCAGGGGTTCGAATGCTGAAAAGAAGAAAATCAACGCTTCGGTTCCCAGACCGGCAATTAGAAAATAACTGGCGTAGGAGTAGTGTTCTAATTTCATCAATGCACCGATCATCACCACACTGGCTCCCCAGCCGTACATGCGAGACATGAAAAGTTTCCAGCCCCTTTTTCTAACAAAACTAAATAATGCCATTATATAAAGTATTAAGACTGCAAGATTGTCC
>CAYUGX010000115.1:0-13683 GCA_964444375.1 uncultured Porphyromonadaceae bacterium
TTTTTGAAACGTAGGTGTTTACTCATAATGTAAAACTTAAAGTTTAGAGTTAAAATTAAAGTTAATAACTAATTTGTTTTCAATAACTTAGCAAGAGGACATACCTATTCCTCTCAATCTCGCTAAAATAGGGACAAATATTTTCATTTGCAAGCCCAATTACGTAATATATATATAGGATAATTAACAGAGAATTGTCTCCAATAGGATTGGCCTTATCTGTCGGCTAGAAAGTTTTGTTAATATTTTGCCACAAGAGGAATACGCCTTCCCATACCGAATGCTTTTGAACTGATTCGTAAAATAGGTGGAGATTGAAAGCGCTTATACTCGCTCCGGTTGACCAATTGAACTGTGCGTCGAACCAGTTCCTCATCAAAACCCAGCTCGACAATTTCCGCTACCGACATCCGGCCTTCAATGTAAAATTGCAGAATAGCATCAAGTACATCATAATCCGGCAGGGAATCAGAATCTTTCTGATCAGGCCGCAGCTCGGCTGATGGAGCTTTTTCGATAATATGCTGAGGGATAAGCTCCCTTTCCCTGTTAATAAATCGCGACAAACGATACACATCAGTCTTGTAAACATCGCCCAACACCGACAAACCACCGTTCATATCTCCATATAAAGTGGCGTAGCCTACCGCTGCCTCACTCTTATTTGAGGTGTTCAACAAAATGTATCCTTTTTTATTTGACAGCGCCATGAGCAGCACACCCCGAGTTCGGGCCTGGATGTTCTCTTCGGTGACATCCGGTAGAGTATCCGTAAATAAATCAGCCAATTGATGCTCAAAAGAATCGACAATGTCTTGAATGGGCAAAGTCGAATACTTCACGCCTAGATAATTGGCCAGCTGAATCGAATCATCAATCGAATGGCCAGATGAATATTTTGAAGGCAAAAGCAAGACATGCATATTCTCAGCCCCGAGGGCTTCAACAGCCAGTACCAGGGTCAGAGCAGAGTCAATTCCACCCGACAACCCCAGTGTTGCTTGAGTAAAGCCCATCTTTTTGAAATAATCTTTTATCCCGAATATCAGGGCTTTATAGATCATTTCGAGTCGATATTCCTCACTGAGAATTTGATATTTTTGCTGATCCTGAAGATTTATACGGAGTATCAGATTCTCATGGTCGAAAATGCGAACATCCTCTGCAAAAGGTTCAAACAAATCGACGATCTTGCCTTCTCTGTTCACCACCATCGATTCACCATCAAAAATCAATTCGGTATTGGCACCTACCTGATTGGCATAAAAAACCGGAATATGATATTTCTGTGCATTCAGAATCATGACTTCACGTCGGGCGAAAAGCTTATTAGAGGCAAATGGGGAGGCTGAAATATTGATTATGAATTCAGGCTTTTCAGGCATCAATTCATCCATCGGCGATCGAGTATACAGCTTGGTGCGTGCAAAAGCATTGTCAACCGGCTGATCATCCCACAAATCTTCACAAATGGTGAGGGCAAAACGCACCCCCTTGTATTCGACCAGTTCGAAATCGGTATTGGGCTCAAAATACCTGTATTCGTCAAAGATATCGTAGGTGGGCAGCAGGGTTTTATAGACCACCTGCCGGATGGCTCCCTGGGCCAAAAAATAGGCAGCATTGAACAACTTTTTACCCTTCGGATTGGGGTTGATAGCGGGGGCTCCTACAACTATGGCAATATCGTGAGATAATGTGGCTAAATAATTGACTTCTAGCTGACAGGCATCTATGAATTCTTTCTGTTCAAGTAAATCAAGGGGCGGATACCCGCATACGGATAGTTCAGAGAATACTGCCATATCCGCTCCGGTCAAACGGGCTTGTTGGATCGATTGCTCCATTCGTTTTCGATTGCCAGCTAAATCAGCGACACGAAAATTCAATTGTGCAAGCGCAATTTTCATTAGAGATAATTAATTATTGATCGATTAAAACGCCAATCCGATCTTCAGGCGAGCCAGGTTGATCCGGCTATTCTCAGGATCCTTATCCAAATAATCCGTCGTAAAATCCAGAAAGGTATTTTGATACGAAAAACCCACAATCAGCGCTAGACTATTGCCAAACGAGTACAGAAAACCGGTTTCTACATGGTAAGCAAGATTAAAGTTGGCCACCTCCTTATCGACATAATCATTGTCATGCAAATCATCACTGGTTGTTGCCATTGAATTCATTCGCAAGAGGGGATTAATGCCAGTATCCCAAAACCAGGTAAGATAACCGATCTCGCGAGTAGTAAACTTGATGCCCAATGGAACATCAAGGTATCGCAATTTATACAACATGGATGTCCCCGGACTGAGGGTATCAAATCCCGATTGAAAAGCCACTACATACGACTCTTTGTACTGCATCCAACCCCCGGTATAGGTATAGGCGACACCGGTGGAAAAAGCAATTTGTGGTCTGAAGAAAAAATCAGCATGCAGTTCGGCTCCGCCCCCAAAACGGAAAGCGCCTGGCACATGATTGGTATCATCAGAAAACAACCAGGACATGTGCGATTCACCCATGGCTGCCAATCGCACATTAGAATTTTTGTACTGGGCCGAAATAGTGCCAAACAAAGAGGCGAAAAACAAAAGAAAAACAAATCTTTGCATGTTACTATATATAATAGTCTGGTTTGATAACGTTTCAGTATAACAAATGTATATAATTACCATGAGATACCTTGGTCTTTTATTGGCAACTGCTCTAATTATTGGCTGTGCTTCATCAAAAAAAGATTTCAAAACCAGGGAGTTTGACAAAGAAATATTTGAGTGTCAACCAGATTCCATAGGCCTCTATTTGAACAGCTGGGAAGATAAGTACAGCGAATTCATGCCCATTTTCTCTGAACACATCATCGGTATCGGCCCACTCTCTGAATCAGGATATCTTGATTACCTCAGGCAATTCGTAAGCGATCCGGTGATCAAACAGGTATTTGAAAAACGAAACGAAGTATACCCAGATCTGGTGCGTACTGTTTTACCCGTTCATCAGGCCATTGAACGTTATCAACAGGCCATTGGTGACCCCAAATCAATCACCATCACGGGCTTTATCAGCGGTTTTAATCAATCATTTTTAGCGCTTGAAAATGAGCTGGCCATTGGCTTAGACAACTACCTTGGGGCGGAAACTCAATTCTATCACCAACTCAGGTTACCCGAATATGTGATACAGACTATGACCCCTGAATACCTGATTCCAGATGCTGTTAGGGCCTGGATAATGAGTGACCTACCGGATGTGGAAACTGAAAATCTACTCGATAAAATGATCAGGGAAGGCATACTTTTATACCTCACCCTGGAGTTTTTAAAAGGTACACCTGAGAATCTGGTTTTCAGGTACACAGAAAGCGAGCTGGATTGGTGTCTGAAAAATGAAAAATCTATGTGGCAATACCTCGTTGGTGAACAATTGCTTTTTAGCTCCGATCGCCTGATGATCCATCGACTTACTGAAGAAGCCCCATTCACCCGTGAGTTCGGACATGATTCACCAGGTCGGACAGGTAACTGGATCGGTTATCAAATTGTACGCAAATTCATGGCTCGAAAAAAAGCTAGCGTACAAGATTTGCTAACACTAAAAAATATGCAGCAGGTACTAAGCGAATCCGGGTATCAGCCCTAGCATATGGATTACTCCAATTATTATTTCTATTTTTGTTTGTAATTATTACAATGTTGAATTTGATCCAAGAATAATGGAAACGATCAAACTCATGCTGAAAGAAAAGGGAATTAAGCCCTCGTTCCAGCGGATACGCATCTATGAGTACCTGGCCTCGCGAAAAGATCATCCTTCGGTGGATATGATCTACACTGCCCTGGCTCCAGAAATCCCTACCCTGTCAAAAACTACTGTTTACAATACGCTCAAGAATTTTGTTCAGGCCGGAATAGCCAGTCAGGTGATGATTGATGAACATGAAATCCGGTATGATGGAGACATCAAGTCACATGGACATTTTAAATGCGAAAGGTGTGGAAAGATCTTTGATTTTAATGCTGATTTTTCGAAATTTGAAAGCCCAGAGTTGACCCATTTTCTAATTACTCAACAGCATTTTTATTTAAGTGGTCAATGTGTACATTGTCAGACTAAACCGAATTAAACTACCATACTATGAGTAAAAGAAATACCATTTACCAATGTGAGCGATGTGGCAACATGGTTGAACTTCTGCATGTAGGCGGAGGAACACTTACATGCTGTAATCAGGCCATGACCGAATTGCCTGAAAGCACAGCCGATACTTCTCTTGAGAAGCATGTTCCATTCATTGACAAAACAGCGGATGGCTATCTCGTGAAAGTTGGAGAGAATCAGGATCACCCGATGTTGGATGCCCATTATATTCAGTGGATTGAACTGCACACCAACAAAGGCGTATATCGTAAATTTCTGAAAGCAGGAGATGCCCCACAAGCCGCTTTTAACATCGGACACGATGTTGAGATAAAAGGCGCACGGGAATTTTGCAATTTACATGGATTGTGGAAATCGTAATGTTTCTAGACCTCACTCAGTGAGGCCGCACCACTGAAAACTGATTACTGAAAACTGAAAACTATAACAACATGCTAACAAAACGTATGGAAGAGGCGATCAACAAGCAGATCAATGCTGAAATCTGGTCAGCCTACTTATACCTTTCCATGTCAGCTTATTTTGAATCAATAAACTTACCTGGATTTGCCAATTGGATGAAGATCCAGTGGCAGGAAGAACTGACCCATGCCAACAAGTTCTTTGATTATGTCAACGAACGTGGTGGACGCGTACATCTCGAAGCCATTGCTGCAGTGAAAACCGAATGGGAAAGCCCAATCGAAGCCTTTCAGGAGACCCTGGATCATGAGCGCCATGTGTCATCATTGATCAACGACCTGGTGAATATTGCTGTTGAGGAAAAAGATCATGCCACCAACAACATGCTGCAGTGGTTTGTTGCCGAGCAGGTTGAAGAAGAATCCAATGCAGATGACTTGGTTATGCAGCTCAAAATGATCCAAGGACATGGTCACGGCATGCTTATGCTAGACCGGGAATTAGCTTCACGAACTTTTGTTGATGAAACCCAAGCGGGAGCATAATAATGAAAAAATACCTCTGTCTATCCTGCGGATTTGTGTATGATCCGGCAGTCGGTGACCCTATGTCGGGGATTGAAGCTGGAACAGCATTCGAAGACCTACCAGATGATTACATCTGTCCCTTGTGTGGAGTAAAGAAATCAGAATTTAGAGAGCATGAAGGCAATTGAGATGAAAGCAGGCATCTACTGGGTAGGTGCTATAGACTGGAATTTGAGAAATTTTCACGGTTATCTAACCCAACGGGGAACCACATACAATGCATACCTCATCATTGATGAAAAAATCACCCTGGTAGATACGGTCAAGCAAAACCTGACCCAGGAGATGATCGATCGGATCTCCTCGGTAATCGATCCATCGAAGATCGATTATGTTGTTTGCAACCATGTTGAGATGGATCATTCAGGAGCCATTCCAGCAATTATGGAGTATGCTCCGAATGCCACAATCATTTCATCACCCAAAGGAGAAGCTGGACTCAAAGAGCATTACCGGGCCGATTATAATTACATGCCTGTGGAATCGGGTACGGTGCTGAATCTTGGTAAACGAAGCATCCACTTCATTCTCACTCCCATGGTGCACTGGCCGGATAACATGATTGGCTACATGCCTCAAGATAAAATCTTATTTTCAAATGATGCATTTGGACAGCATCTGGCGAGCGCCGAACGCTTCGATGACGAATATCCGCTGGATATTACGATGCAGGAAGCCCGGAAGTATTATGCAAATATTGTGCTGCCCTATTCCAAGCAAGTTCAGAAAGCGCTCATAGCCGCAGCTGACCTGGATATTGAAATTATTGCCAACAGTCATGGCATTATCTGGCGTAAATATGTGAAAGAGGTGTTGAAGGCTTACAGTGAATGGGCCTCTAATGATGTGCAAAAGAGGGCACTCGTCATATACGACTCCATGTGGCACTCGACTGAAGCCATGGCACAGACCATTCAGGCGGTTTTTACCGAAAGGGGTTATAGCACTAACTTATTAAGTCTGCAGCATCACCATATATCAGACGTCATGACCCAGGTTATTGGAGCGGAATATTTGTGCTTTGGATCACCGGCGCTGAACGGGAAAATGCTTCCGACTATGGCCGCTTTTTTAACGTATTTATCGGGGCTGGCACCGAAAGATCGTAAAGCTTTCGTATTTGGCTCCTACGGGTGGGGACCCAAGCATATCAAAGACATGTCTGAGATGCTTGAGAATGCAGGTATTAATGTACTGGGGACAGAAAAAATCAAGTACATCCCAAGCGAGCAGGATCTCAATGCATTGGCTGAAAAGGTGAATGGTTTAATCCCCAAAGAGGGTTAAGGCAAGATAAGCCATAAATCCCATACCTGGAATCAGCGCTTCTTCATTTGCCTCAAATTGAGGATGGTGAACAGGGTAATTTTCACGACCTGGATATCCTGTTCCCCATCTGTAAAATACAGCCGGGTAATGTTGCGAATAACGTGCAAAATCTTCTCCTGTCATCCGTATCGAAAGATCTTTCGTCTGTTCTTCTGAACCAAACTTTTGGCTGAGTGAAATTGCCCTATCTGTCAAATCCTGATCATTAAACAATGAAGGATATCCTGAAACAATTCGCACGGTTGCTTTGGCACCCATTCCACTAACAATCCCTTCAACATTTCGGCGAATCTCTTCATGAGCTTCAGCTCGCCAATCCTCATTGAGGGTTCTGAATGTCCCTTCAAGCCATACTTTTTGTGGGATAACATTGGTGGCTCCAGGTGCATCAAACTTGCCGAATGACAAAACGGTCGGGATATCGGGAGGCGTCTTACGGCTAACAATCTGCTGCAAATTCACCAGCAAATGACTGGCAATTAATACCGGATCAACCAGCTTATGTGGCATCCCACCATGCCCCCCTGTTCCCTCCACCTCAATATAAATCTCATCGGTTGAGGCCATGTATTGCCCTGGTCTGAATCCAAAAAATCCGGCAGGTAATTCTGGAAATACATGCTGAGCAATCATGGCATCAGGTAGAGGTGAATTCAAAATCCCAGACTCCAGCACTTTCTGTGCACCCCCGGGCAACAATTCTTCGCCGGGTTGAAAAAGAAAGCGAACAGTACCTTTGATTTCACCGCGCATGGCCTGAAGAATTCGCAAGGACCCCAGAAGGGATGCCGTATGCATATCATGACCACAGGCATGCATTATACCTTCATTGACTGAAGCAAAAGATAATCCGCTCATTTCTTTTACGGGCAATGCATCAATGTCGGCCCGAAGAACAATAATGGGCCCCGGTTCATCACCCACCAGGTCAGCGAGCAGACCCGTTTCTGCCGTAGTCTTTGGATCAAGGTGCCAATCATCCAGCAGATTGGCCAGGTATTCAGCCGTCTTGTACTCTTTGAAAGAGAGCTCAGGATGCTGGTGCAAGTGTCTTCGTATCTGCCTGATTTCAGCAAACAGTTCTTGGGCCAGAGCTAGAATTTGGTTTTTCATAGGGCAGACTTAGAAATCGAGACTTAATGACAAATGGAATATCCTGGGCAGCAATACGTAATTTTCAATTCCCCAGGCCCAATCAGCTCTGACAAAATAGCCCAATAAACGGCTTCTCAAACCAAAACCAAAACCAGCCACGACGGGTTCATTGCCTTTATCGATAACAATGGTCAAAGGTCCGTTTTCGATGATCTCCCTGTTCAGGTGATTGCGTTCGTCCCAGGGTGTTGGTCCGCTCCATGCAGTACCAATATCCATGAATCCAATAACCTGAAAATTGTTGATAAAGTCAGAATTGATGGGTCGGTTGGCAAAATACCGAAAGACAGGCCACCTGATTTCAGAATTAAATACAGCAAAACTATTTCCGTTTCTGATGTTTTGTGAAAACCCACGCATATTAGTGGCTAAGGTCTGAAATACGAAGAACTGAGTGGTGTCAACCGGCACCGAATAATCGAATGTCGGCACATCCCGGCTCAGGTTTGTCCAATTATCTACCGCCCCCATATAATAGATTAAACGACCCGATCCAAATGATGTACTGGCAGCAAGTCGGTTGGCCCAGATCAGCGTGCGATGAAGAGGCTGATAATGCCGAATATCCCCACCGACCACGAAAACGTTAGAATAGTATCCATTGACCTGTTTGTAAAACTCACCAAACAATTTTCCTCTGGTACCTTCATGCAAATTGAGTCCGTGGTAAAAAGTATTATCGTACACAAACTCAAATTTAGCCCCTCCCCAGTATTTTCGCATGTCTTTCTGCAATAAATTGTATTGATCTGTACTGAGGTAAACATTGTTGTCTGCTCTGAGGCTGGCAGTACCTCTCAACGAGGCCACCTGACTCAGGGGATACTTGGCCACGTAATACAGAGCCTGAGAACTGGTCTTAACCAAAGAATAGTAATCGACTGTGGTTTGTGTATAAGCCTGTCGGTGAAAAATCACCTCGTGATCAATTCGCTTTCTCAGACTCTGAAAACTTAACAGGTATTCATTGCTATCAAAGTCTCCACCAAAGCGAACCCCGCCGGTTACTTTAAAGTCTTCGAATAAATCCTGAGTGCCAATCTTAAAGAGCATATTAAAGCCTGGATTGTAATACACAGCCCCACCTGTATAAGGTTGGTAACTGGCATTCAAAAAGCTAAAATCGACCTGGCTGGCCAGATAATTGATGTAAAAAGCGGGTTGATAAATTCGCAATGATGGCAATTCATATTTCCGGCCTGTGACAGGATCCCTTTCTCCCTCAGTCTCTCGACCAATTCTAAAATCAGTCTGAACGGCTCCCCGCTCTTGTTCAAAACGTAATTATTAATATTTATGCGCTTTTTCACTTCCGGGGCCAAGCTATCTCCACCCAGATTAAATACCTGACGGCTTCTGAGCTGACTGGCACGTATTTGTTCTTCTCTTAGGGCCTTAAGGCTATCCTTCCGGATGAGCGATTGCGTCAGTTTTCTGCGATATACGGTCTGTGTAAGATTCTCTGAGCTAAGCCTGGCCTCATCCTTTTGAACCAGATACTTGTTGTTCTTGAGAAAGGCCTGTCCGAACAATCTCGATTCATCTGAATAGGAATGATCCAAAATATTCCGGTCATACCGGCTTAGGGGACTGGTACGGGTGAAGTAGCGGTAATGTGTGGTCGTATCGATGTAGGCGATTGCACTATCGTAGCGTGCTGAATAGAGATTTCTAATCCCTGAATCATCCCCCAGGAAAACAAAGGACTGATCTGCAACTTCAAGCGGTTTTAATCGATCTACATACCGGTTAGCAGCAATACGAACTAAGCGATCATTGTATCCTTTATAGTCATAAACAAACAAGTCGAGACTGGGGGCCAGTTTCATGTTTTCTTCTTCAGCCGAAAGTGAATCTGTGAGCCGATTTGAAGAGAACAGGATGCTATTGGATTGATCAACAAACCTTGGATTGAAATCATCAGCAAGATCATCGGTGATCCTTTCATTGGTATGCGCAACAAGATTGTGAACAAAAATATCTGATCTTCCTTTCATAACACCTGAAAGCACAATAGACAGGCCGTCATCGGCATAATCAAAATCCAGTACTTTTTCAAACCCGATTAGTTCCTGATGCTCCCATTTCTTACCAGCCAGTGGGTACAGACTGAAACGAATCATTCCTTTATACTCGGTGCATAAGGCCAATAATTGTCCGCTGGGATGCCAGGCAAAGGAGGGAATCGACTCGTCCTCTATCTGCTGCAATTTTGCACCTTGCTTATAAATTTGTGTGGTCTTACCACTTAACTCATCATGCAGAAATACACGTATTTGTCCCTTCTGAATCGTCGAATACGCCATTTTGGTGCCATCTGGGCTGATTTGGGTTCGCAAAACTCTGCGGTGTTTCCGATTTTTTACCGGTACTTGTTGAACAGATGTTCCGTTTCCCTGGTGTTCAGCTGCCCCATATCGTTCTTTAAAGAAGTGTAACCATTCATAGGTCAATGCGTTTAGTGGCACCCCCAACACATTTAAAAATCCTGAAGATCCGTTCCGGTTAATCTTGGTGAAATAGATGATGTTTGGGATCACCGATTCACCAAACTCCTCTGCAATGAAATACCACAAAGAGTGTCCGGCATAGGTGGCCTCCTCACCGGTGAGACGGTTAAATTTCTCAAAGCGCCCACTCAAAATACCATCTTTGACTAGGTTATCGGTCTCAATATCCCATTCTTTTGATACGTATGAGATCAATCCGGCACTAAACCACTCTGGCAGATTAAGTAAGGTACTGCTGGTCACCCTTTCTCGCACATTACCGAGATAGAGCATCTCATCAAGAATCACCTGGGCAATGGCAGCTCGAATTTGCTCGTCTAAATCCTCATGAGAACCATCAAAATACAGAAACACTTTATTATCCAACAGTCGGGTGGTTCCACCAATATTGGTGCTTTCTTGTCCGGTAACCAATCCAATGTTACTTTGCCTGAAATCAGTCAGTTTATTGTAGACTAAAAATATGATTCGTTTACTCAGGCTATGCTCAAAATAGTTCTCCAGTAAAGCCAATTCCTGGAATGATTTTCGCCCCACATATTCCGCTAATTCCTGGCCATCCGGATTAAAATAAACGTCAAATTGATTGAATCTGAAAAAAGAATAATAAAAATCGCTTTCAAGAATGTCTGACTGAGCATATTGAATCCGGTTTTTTCCAAACTCCATCTGAAGCCCATTGTAAAACTGCCCCCTGGCGGTTAAACCAATCATTATCAGCGCAATAAATAATAGTGATTGTCGCATTTTCTTAGCTCGCTCCATACTTTTCCAGATCATCTTGTCATCAAAAAAAATGCCATGATACCATAAAGGTGTACATAATCCGTTTAAGGAAAAGTGAAATTATTAATTTTGATTGTTATAATATCAAACTTGATCAGTTAAACGATACAATATAATGAAACGATTGATACTATTTCTTTGTTTAGGTTTATTCTTGTCTTTTCAACATGCAACCCATGCGCAGTTTAATGAGCCTGTCATTTCTTTCGAACAGTTAAATCACAATTTCGGTCAAATCAATGAAGAGGGAGGGATGGTTGACCATATATTCACTTTCAAAAATACGGGAAGCAAAGCCTTGGTGATCAACTCTGTTCACTCGAGTTGTGGTTGCACAATACCTGTTTGGCCAAAAGAGCCGATTATGCCTGGTGCAACAGGTGATATAAAAGTCACATTCAATCCGATCAATCGTCCGGGTGCTTTTCGTAAATCCATAACCGTGAAATCAAATGCACGCCAATCTACAACAAGTTTGTACATCGTTGGATTGGTAAAGGCCAAACCGAAAACAGTTGCCGACCAATATCCCATTCGGATGGATGGTGTCAGATTTAAGACCAATCACATTTCGGTGACCCGAATCAAAAAAGGGGAAAGTAAAACCGATACGCTGTTTATCATGAATGATTCGGATATGGACAAAAAGGTCACCATTCAGACACCCCCACCCCATTTAACTTTTGAGATTCAACCCGCCACACTCATGCCTAAGCAGCAGGGCATTATTATCGTTCATTTTGATTCAGGAAAAAAGGATGACTGGGGATTTGTTATGGACAAAGTTTTCTTGAGCTTCAATGGTGTTCGCTACAACAACAATTTATTGGCTGTTAGTGCAACAATTGAAGAGAACTTCAGTCACCTGAGTGAAGCTGAACTGGCCAAAGCAGCCAAAATGGAATTCGCTGATGAATCATACAATTTTGGCACTATCGATCAGGGCAAGGTGGTGAAACACCGCTTCGAATTCACCAACACCGGCAAAACTCCCTTGATTATCAGAAAAATGACTACCACTTGCGGTTGTACGGCAACTGAACCATCAGCCTATGAGATTCGTGGAGGTGAAAGCGGATACATCGATGTTGAATTCAATTCAACCGGCAAAATTGGCAAACAATTCCAAACGGTTACTTTGATCACCAATGATCCGAGTAAAACATCCAAATTGCTTCGTATGATTGGAACGGTAAGCTCCAAGAAAAAATAATGAAAAAAAAGCAGCATAATTCTGCCCTGAATGTCAATAAAGGGGTTGAACAGCCGCCGTCAATAAACCCAAATTTCAAACATACTCAAGGTTTTAAGAGACGACCTGAGCGGTCGGCAGAGGAGTATTTTCATGGGATTCGTCAGGGCGATCGTAGTCTGTTGAGTCAGGCCATTACCTTGATTGAAAGTCAACGCAGTCAGCATCAAGAACTGGCCCAGGACATCATAGCCCGCTGCCTTCCTTATTCTGGTAATAGCATCAGAATAGGTATCACTGGAGTACCTGGTGTCGGCAAGAGTTCATTTATTGAAGCCATAGGTAATTCCATCACTGATTTTGATCGAAGCCTTGCCGTATTAGCTATCGATCCCTCTAGTGAACGCTCCAAAGGCAGCATTCTTGGTGACAAAACCCGAATGGAAAGTCTGGCAAATAACCCAAAAGCTTTTATCAGGCCTTCGCCCTCTGCAGGCACCCTGGGTGGTGTTGCCCGAAAGACCCGAGAAATCATGGTGGTTTGTGAAGCCGCTGGCTTCAATACCATTTTCGTTGAAACTGTAGGTGTTGGACAATCTGAAATTGCCGTGCATAGTATGGTCGACGTGTTTCTCTTGCTGATGTTAGCTGGCGCTGGGGATGAATTGCAAGGTATTAAGCGAGGCATAATGGAAATGGCAGATATTCTGGCCATTACCAAATCCGATGGAGATAATACACGGGCCTCTCAACTGGCTCGAATAGAATACTCGAATGCCCTGCATCTTTTTCCACCCGCTCCCTCGGGCTGGGAACCCGAAGTGCTGTGCATCTCATCAAAAGAACAAACCGGACTCGACAAGTTGTGGAAGCGCATTGAAGCCCATCTGAACCTGACCAAGGCCAATCACTATTTTGACAAACGCAGAGAAGATCAACTTAAAGCCTGGATGAACGAAACCATTCGTGATCAATTGGGCAACCATTTTTATCATCACCCAACCATTGTTGAAAAATTAGGTGAAATCGAGCAGGCCATTCTATCCGGTAAACTCAGTCCGTATGTCGGTGCGCAACAATTGTTAACGGCCTATTTTAATCATCCTGTCGGATGACCCCTTCAAGGTGAAACAAAAGACATCTTTCATTGTATCTAATTCGATAGTATTTTATCACAGGAATGATTGAGTAATCCTGTTTATATCACTAACTTTGTTGGTTTATCAAAATTCGCAATCATGAAATATGATCTTGTTGTAATTGGCAGTGGGCCTGGTGGTTATGTAGCCGCAATCCGTGCATCACAATTGGGCATGAAAGTAGCAGTAGTTGAAAAAGCCGAATTAGGTGGAATATGCCTCAATTGGGGCTGCATACCCACAAAAAGCTTATTGAAATCTGCTCAGGTAATGGATTACATTAAACACGCCAGCGACTACGGTATCACTATTGATGGAGACGTAATCGCAGACTTTAAACAGATCATCTCACGCAGTCGAACAGTTGCAGATGGCATGAGCAAAGGCATTCAATTCTTATTGAAGAAAAACAAAATTGATGTTAT
>CAYUGX010000116.1:0-13648 GCA_964444375.1 uncultured Porphyromonadaceae bacterium
GCAGATATATCAAGGGTTTCAAAGAACTCATATTAAAAACGTCGCAACGCTAGTGATATCGGTTACCTAATAAATCGCTTTATATCTGGGACATTAAAAAGAATATAGTGACTTCATTAATGAATTCAAATAAGAAGGTTAATCAAGCATCATTCCTTGATAGGTATAATATCGTATTAGTCCTTGAGGATGGGAATTTGCAATTTTATAATATTATTGACCACGCTTTCAAGGAAATATCTTCACAAATAGAAAGGAAAGAGATCATAGCAATATCTGACCGTGGGCAATACATTCTTCTTAAAGAAAACGATGCTAATTATAGTATCATGGATTCCACTGGTGTATATACTTATCATCTCGGAAAGATCTTTAAGACATGGCAAGTTCATGAGTTCTTGGATTCATTAGATCAATTAATCACTATAGATGAGAGTTTTTCAATGAAAACTTATAATCTAGGAATCAAGTGGCATGATCAGTTAACATCGAATAAAAACATACAAATACAACCAAATAAACTCAAATCAAGTAATTGTATTATAACTTCTTTTGAAAATGAACCGATAATCATATGGAATTATGATACACACCAAATAATAGAGTTAGAAGGAAGTGGAGGATATGATTACTCAAATATGAAAACTTTGATAACAGATAATAGTGAAATAGTATTGGCTCAATCAAGCAACCTTTTCATGCTTTGGGACAAATCAGGTCAACCATTATTTAACAAACCTATTCATTTTAATGGAATACGAAAGGTTGAATTTATTCCAAATAGCGATAAAATATTATTCCAATCTTATGATTCTGCTTGGCTTACAAATTATCAAGGTGAACTTATCATTGACTTTGAACTGCCCTATTGGACATTTCAATCAGTAGATGTTAAATATACCCCAGATGGTAAATCCCTGATAAGTACCTCTGACGAAGGAATCTCAATTATATGGGATCTTGAGGGAAATAGATTATCAGAATTTGATTCTGATTTTTGCAATTATTGGTTTTCTAATGATGGCCGATTAATCCTAACTCAAAACCATCATGAACAAAAACTTTGGGATAGACTTGGCAATCAATACATAAACTATTGTGGAAGTTACGGTGATGAAGTTTACTTTCCTCCGGATGAAAGTAACTTCTTTACAATCACAAACAATGATTCAATTACTATTTGTGATAGCATCGGGAAACTGATAAACAAGTTATATGCGCCAGATATAGAAAGTATTGCAGGATTCTTTCCATCCCAAAGGACTTTTATTGCTCTTTCCAAAACTGGGATTCCATCCCTATGGAGTTATAATGGTGTATTGATACAAGAACTACAAAATAGAGGGATACCAGTCACTGGTATTGTATTATCTAATGATAAAACGAAAGTTGCCGCGATAGTAGGCAATAATATTGAAATCTGGGACTCTGAAGGGAATTTATTAGCCGAAATGATTGGTCATAATGACCAAATTCTTGATGTACAATTCAGTAAAAATGATTCTTTGCTTTTTACAAGGTCGAAAGACGCAACCTACAGCATTTGGACAATACAAGGTTCACTTATAGATAACCTTTCAAAATCTGAAAGTATTTCCCTTAAATCAGCTTTTCCAACAAATCAAGGGGATCGAATTATTTATTATACCAATAATGCAATTCGTGTATGTAATAACACAGATTCAATTTTTAAATTACTTAATAATAACTCTAATATCATCAGTAATTTAGATGGTTCTGATAGAACCTATTTTGATAAAGAGAATTTATTAGCGGATTTTTTCTATGCACAAGATTATCGGAGTTTAGTCCAATTATACAATACTCATCCGAAATCGAGAGAATCTGATAAAATAATAGCAGAGATTCTTAAGGTAATCCCAAATAGCATGACCGACATAGAATTGTATAATTTATTGCGAACAAAAAATCAGAATCACTTTAATCTAATAATTCAACAATTGGAAAATGGTAAATCCAACAAGGATATGCTCAAGTTTAAAATCGCACTCACCCATAATACTTCTAAATCGGATTTTATTTCTGATCTGTATTCCCGGTATAAAGAAACAAGTGATCACAGGATTCTACATTTATTCAATAAAAAAGAAAACCTCACTGAAATTAGCAACTATGTGATTTGGCAGGAAGAACTATTAGACTCAAATCAATCAAATACTTCTTTGCTAACAGATTTGTGTATAAACTACGTACTAACTAACCAAAACGAGAAAGCTCAGGTAGTTTCAACTAAACTTGAAACTTTATTAAATGACATGCACCTTTCGGACCTATCAAATTATTATGCTGGTAGGATTTTGATTATGATCGCTAATTGTGAATTAGATTCAGCAATACACTACTATAATATAGGGATCCAAGAAGTTGAAGAATCATTTTCTGTACCATGGTGGTTCGGAATGAAGTTGAGGTACCAGATAGAACGATTTCGTAATTACCAAATTGACACCATTGGATTCAATGCTCAAATATTGAACCAATTCGAGACTATGGCAAATATCCCAGGCTATTTTAATCGACGATACTAGTATTATGTAATAACTCAACCTATGAAATATGGCTACTAACCAAGAAATGATCAATGCCCTGGCAGAAGGATTCGCCAACTACGATCCTCAGATTGAACAGATCAGGGCAATCACCGATGACCAGCGGATAATCAGAGACATTATTTTGGGTAGATACCCGTTGCCAATCGGGGAAGAGTTGCGCAAACTGCTGTCATCTGATTATGAGGAGCCCGGGATGCACCGCCTATTTCAGGTGTTTAAGACGCTGGAACGGGCCATGCAGTTTTTGGCTTTTATCATGATCATTCAACTGATTGAAGAGAAGAAAAACCTACCGGATATAAAGATACCAGATCATTTTTATCGCGACTTTGAGAAACGCTTCCTCTTACCAACAGCTGGTAATTATTACTGGTTCATACGGTGTATTGGCGATATCTTCACAGACAATGGGATCAAACCTTTTGTGCACGAACTGGAGCCTGTGCTCAACACGGTCTTTTATAAGAAGTTCGACATGTACATCCCTGAGCGTAATCAGCTGGTGCATTTTCTGAAGTCGACTGAACAATCTGAGATCATTCAGAAGTGCCAGGTATATACGGATGCCCTGGCAGAGATACTGGCAGAATTGGCTTGTCTGGCCAACTATTGTCTCTATACCGTCGAGAATATCAAGGTGATCAAGCCCAAGTGGAAGGATGCCAAATTCTGGCACCGGATAGTGATTAAAACAACCAGTCCGGGTGCCGAGGATCCGATGCTTGAGGATTTTATGGATAGTATGTGTGTGCTACTTGTTCGGAAGGTACAAACTGGCATTGGAAACTATCTGAATATGTCACCCCTGTTGTTTGATTCAAGAGTGGATGTCAAGCCGAGTCAGGAAAAATTCAAGCCTCTTGTTCTCGATACCTACATTTACTCAGGTTATAAAAACAAACGAAAACTAACCTACATCGGCATTCATTCATCCAGTGCCGATTTAATGGAGAACCTCACTGAAATGGACGATACTGGCTTTGTATTTTACGAGCAGTTGAAATCTGAGATTGATTACATCCTTGAAACCTTTTCAGTCAGCCATGTCCATGAAGAACCGGCCATTTAAATTTCTTGATCCATACACCAAGGAAGATGTGGACATCTTTTTTGGTCGGGAACAGGAGATAGAAGAAATCTATCGTCACCTGTTTCAGCAGGAGTTGTTCTTGCTCTACGGTCAATCGGGTAGCGGGAAAACCAGTTTGCTACAATGTGGTTTGGCCCGAAAGTTCAGCCATCAGATCAGTGAACTGAATTTGCAGCAGGATGATTATCTGCCCTTGTTCATAAGAAGGGGTAGTAATCTCAAGGAATCACTTGAATTCTGTCTGGATGAAGCTTCCAAAACACCTTTGAAGGAGTCTCAGACTATCCAGGAAAAGGTATTCTCTCTTCATCTTGATTATCAGAAGCCAATCTTTCTCATCTTCGATCAGTTTGAAGAGCTGTTTATTTTCGGCGATCAGGATGAGAAAGACTGGTTCAGGGATACGCTGGCCAGTTTGCTGCAACCTAATCAGCTACTGGAGGGTCTTGATCTGCCGGGGATTCGGCTGAACATCAGCAAAGACCTGCACATCATCTTATCCATCCGGGAGGAATATCTCTTTGCCCTGACTGAATTCGAGCAAGATATCCCCAGTATCTTCCAAAACAGGTTTCGGGTTGAATTAATGAGTGGCGGTCAGGCCGAGAAAGTCATCACTGAGCCTTGCCGTGTATGTGGTGTGGATATTGAGCAGGGATTGGTTAAACGATTGGTGAAGGTACTCACGGGGCCATCCGGTAGGATAGATTTAACCTTCTTGCAGGTATTGATGGATCAGTTATACAATACAGCGAGGAATAGGGATCAGGAAGCTATACGCATTGGATCAAATGACTTCGAAGAATCAGGAGATCTGAATAGCTTGCTCTCTCATTTTTTAGATCAGCAATTGGAAGCTATGGATGATCAGGAGGCCGGAGAGCTGATATTAAAAGCTCTGGTTTCACCGCAAGGAACGAAGCGCCCATCAACGTTGTCTGATATCCACAACTCTTTAAGAACCATTAAAAAGGAACTTTCTGAGGAAAAGATTCTGAGTTTGATTCACCATTTTATTTCCTCCCGGATAATCAATGACAAGGATGAGCAGGGTTTTTATGAGTTGAGACATGACATTCTGGCCAACCGGATTTTTGCCCGGATGACACGAAAGGAGAAAGATATTGCAGAGATTATTCAGTTGCTGGAGGGGCGGCTGCGGGAGTATCATAGCCGAAGAAAGCTGCTCGATAAGGATACGCTTGAGTTTTTAGCGCCATATGAGAAGAGCATTTATTTAAGGCCTGGTTTACGGAATTTGATTGTGAAGAGTCGGAATTATCAGTTGCGCGTACAGCGAAGAATGCGGAGGGTAACGATTGGAATAGTCGGATTTATGTTTTTGTTCTTTGCTGGTTTCTCGATTTGGGCTTTGATGGAGCGGACGAATGCGAGGGTGAATGAGCGGCGTTCGAAGAGTCTTTACTTGGCCGCTGAGGCCATTCGGCAAATTCCGTTAGACAACACTAAAGCATTACGTATTGCGGAGGCAGCATATAAGCTTGATCCTTATGAGAAGCCTCCTGAGGTGATCAGGGCCTTGAATACAGTCTCACAATCTCTATTTGAACAACCATTATATAGGAAAGTTGATTTATCGCTAAATGATGGTATCGACCTGACTAGTTCACCATACGATTACTCAAAAAACTTAGAAAAGGTCATTGTTGGAGCCAGTGATGGAAGTGTTAGAGTTTGGACTTTGGATGGTCATCTTGAATCCTACATCAAGGTTTATGATGCACCCATTTCGGGCATTCAATTATCACCAAATGGGGAATTTTTTCTAGTTCGGTATGGGTATGATTATTGGCAAGTATGGACGATCAACGGGAAATTGATGATTGACATTTCTGAGCAAGCTAGATCGTTAAAATCTATGATGTTTTCTCCTAGTAGTCAGTATATTGCTGCTGTTGATAATGGCAGACTGATTAGGACTTGGGATATAAAGAACGGAGAGATAGCCGATTTTGACGATTGGAAACGACTCGATGAATTTATGTTCAGTCCGAAAGGCGAGAAGCTTGTCTTGCGGGGCGAAAATTCGATAGGGATATGGGATTATAAGCATGACTTATACAAAGAATTCTCAGGAGTGTCATTCCGGGGTAGTGTACTACGATTATCACTATCGCAGCAAGAAATATTAATAGTTTCAGGGAAGACTGAAAGAACTCTTGTATATAATTGGGGTGGGGAATTGATTGATTCAACTAGGTGTCCAAAAATCTCGTATCTAGGATACACACCAGCAAAAAGTGATGTTTACGGCAGCCGGCCTCGGCTAATTGGAGATTACAGGAATATTGAAACAACAATATATCCTGCTAAGTATGGAAAAACAAGATTATCGCTGTGGCCTGACTCCTCGGTTGTTTACATTGATCGAAATACTAATTCCATAGTTAATCTCAAGGATCGTTTTGGGCCCATCTTAAAAGCCGGGTTTTCACCTGATGATCAATTAATCTTGATCTTGAACAGTAAAAAATCTTTGTATCTATTCAACCCTAAACTGCAAACACACATAAACTGTGGGTATCAACCAGAATTTAGTGATTTTCTTGATTACATTGGTTTCACCGATGATGGTGAAAGAATAGTTCTTGCTTCACGACACGGCCTGATTAGGATTATTGATATCCATGGTAACTTACTATATGAATATCTTGAGAGTACTGGGATTAGACAAAAGAGAGGATACAAAGTATACAATGGTAGTTTAGTCTTATACTTGGGTGATCATTTAAAAATAATCAACCTAACGCAATTATTTCACCAAAGGCTACTGACAAATCAAAATAGTATTGAATGCATTGAAGTTTCAGAACATAGTAATAGGATTGCTGTGGCCAATTCAGACGGTAAGTTTCGATTGTGGGATATAGAATCAGATACTGTTATTAATCTGCCATTTGATTCAAACGGTGATCAAGCATTGTTTGCTGAGTTTTCGATGACAAACAAACTCATTACCATTGCTGCTGATGAAGCAAAGGCAGCACTTTGGAGTCAAAACGGACGACTAATTCGAGAGTATTTTGAACCTGATTGGACACAAATTGATCCATTTGGCTCATTATTCTCCCCGGATGGAAAATTGATTTCAATTGCTGAAGGTTACGGTCCAGTAAATCTGTTCAATGATAGAGGTGATCTGATAAAACGGTTTGAGCAACCAAAATATACATGGGGACCCATTTTCTCACCCGATAGTAAATTGATGTTGACCTGTCAACTTGAGGGATTGACTCAACTATGGGATCAAAAGGGTGAGATAATAAACCTTTTTAATGGTGGTGGCGAATTATTACAATATTTCACACCTGATTCAAAACGAATCTTAACAGTCTCAAAACTAGGTATTCAGCTATGGGACAGCCAAGGAAATCATGAGTGTGACCTCCTGAGTAAGGATGAAATTCATTTCAATTATGATCAAAAACAAATTGTATTCTCTCAGGACAGTCAACACATCATTGTGGGGCTTGGTGATAGTATTATTCGAGTGTGGGATACGAATGGAAACCAATTATGTATAATAAACAATCAATCAAGGAGACCGATGTTTAAAGTTTCTCCAACAGAGGATTTATTAGCATCATTAAACAAGAATGGAGATGTGTCACTATTCAATTTTGCAGGTGAAGAGCAGGCCGTTCTAACCGGACATTCAAGTCAAATCAAATCACTCTGTTATTCAGATGATGGGAAATACCTAATATCTTTCTGCAGTAGAATATGTAACCTTTGGAATTCTTCTGGATCACTAATTACAAGGATTGTTCTGCCATCAGCTACTATCACTGATGTTAGTTTTGGTTCATCCAGTGGACCGTTTATTATCAGAGACCTTAGTAACAGAGTACGTATTTGCTCATTCGATGGCCATTTGTTAGGCGAGTTTAACAGTTCCCCAATGACATTAAATGGATTTTCTACTCGATTCACTCATCAGAAAGATGCAATAATCTATCAGGATGGGACATCGATAAAAGTTTTTAATCTTCATAAAGATATATTATCCAAATTATGGGAACATGATAACTTAATCCAAAAACTCAGTCCATCTGAACTTAATGATCTAGACATTTTTCCTGAATACAACCATAAACTGCGATCGCGTCAAATAACTGAACTATTAGAATTTATGGAGTGGTTTGCTGAAAGAGGAGAGAAGCATAGAAGCAAAAAGATCTTGAAGAGAATATTACTAAAGATGCCTAATTTAAATCAGCTCACTAAGGCCGTCATGATATGTGAGAATCATCAAATTCGTTATGAACTAGAGAAAATTCTTGAGAAAGTAGATTCTGAACACCTTGAATCCTTTACAACCTTTATGGTAAATAACCTAGAAAATTATGACCCCAATTAACCATCATTCTCGCTTCATCCACCCATTTACCTTCAACGATCGTGTTATTGAGAGTGTTCTATGCAGACTAGGTTCTCAAGTCCTCTATAAAGTGAAAAAGGACGGTGGGCTGGAAGCATCCGGTAGGGTATGGCAGAAATTTGATCCTCGAGAAACGGATACGGTATTCCTTCCTCATATCCAAGTATTGCTATCGGAAGATCGGGATGAAAAGTACTTGTATCGTCGTCGGATGAATCGGGATGCTATAGATTTATTGTTTTATGGTGGTGGATTATGGAAGCAGTTGGAAGCGACGATGAATGAAAAGCGATTTAAACTAATGGTCGAATCTGTTGAACTATACCTGTTTAGATCAGGCTTTGGATTTTTGATTTTTGAATTGAATATGGTGAAGGCAGCGAATCTAGATGAGATAGCTGATTTTACTTACTTTCTGAAGCACGACACCGATTACTCATGTCGAATTCAGTCGGTGCTCAAGGATCCTCATCCCAGTTTTGTGGAGAATTATGAAAGAAAGCGTGATGGATTGCTCAGTTGTTTGAGGAAATCTGGTTTTCCTATTGATTGTGATGGTTTAGTCAGTCTGGAAAGGACTAATGATGGGCATCTGGAATCTGCAGGATGCAAGGTGAACGTAATTTACGAGCAAGTACTTAACATGGTTTTTGGTGAGGAAAAATTCACCGGAAATTTGACCGGAAATCAATCCTTTGTGTTTAGTTATTGTTTTGTTGAGAAGGTGGATGATCGTGAACTCGTCAATGAACAGTTATTCAGACTCAGGAGGGGCGTTCGTGCACAATATCTGCCGGCTCCTGATGATGTATCTGAATCTTCAAATGAAGTTTTGCGCACCTATGAGAATGTCCACCTGGGTATCGCCATAGAAGGTTGTGCTGTGATTGTGGAGGATGTAGGTAATCCGTTCTTCCAACAGTTTACTGAGCGCGTGAAGAACCGCTACTTCATTATTTACCTGCTGGCGCTGCATAACAGGATGGCTCTTCTGAATTATCGACATAAGGTGGAGATTCTCATACCTGATGCCTTTGACCGGATGCATATTACCAAGGAACTTGTACATCGCATCCGGGAGTTGAGAAACCAAATGGTAGGCTTTTATAACAATGCCTATTTTATTCAGATTAGCAACTCAACAACTTTCGAGAAGATGTATGAGAAGCTACTGGAGGTACTATATGTTGAGAAGCTTTTGTCTGAGATCCAGACCAAGACCATTGAGCTGGATGGCTTAGTGGATATTCACCTAGAACGGAGATCCAATAACCTCATTTACCTGATAACGGTTATCGGATTTGTTTTTGCACCGCTCGCTATTATTGCTGAAGTTCTTGGAATTAATATACGACACATGGGGAATCCTGCACAAGGTTTCTATTTTTCTTGGCAGTTTGCGGTGCTGATGTTGTCTATGTGTGTGGTTTTATCGGGTTTGTTTGTTCTAATCCTGCTATTACGTAGGAAGGGAGGCAGGAAATCTAAAATGAGATAGTAGGTTAAATTGAATAAGAAGACAGACATGAAAACGAAGCCTTCAAACGATTCAATTAAGTTGTGGAAATATTGGTTGATCCTGGGAATTGCCTGGTTTATATCTGCCACAATTCAATTGGCACCTTCTTTATTTTTGGTGTTTCTTGATCCCGGTGCAGCATCAGATTCGGTTCTGGCGAACAGTCCTCTAGCCATTGTGATTATTATCCTGCTTCCTTGGTTTATTATTGGCCTTATCATCACATCGCTAAAGATGTATACCAAATTGAGCGACCAATTTATCAGGACCATCTTTTGGTTTGGTTTTTTTGGGATACTATTTGGAACATCCGTTTACCTTATTTTGACCTATGGCTTTTCTCCGGATTTTATTGTTAATCCTGAAAACCTTGAAACATTTGGTTATAAAGTAGTTCTTCATTTGGATTATGTTGGAGGCGTGATTGGATTGTTATTGGGGTATGTTGCTGGATTAGTGCTGTTTAATAAGAGTACATGAAACGGCAGAAAATGCACACTATTGGGAGGTTCTGTATAGCGATGACTATTGCTATCGTTATGCTTGCTTGTTGTCGGGCAAATTCTGTTAAGTATCATTTGATTACTGAGTTAACAGACCATCGTTTAAAGGAGATCGTGGCTGTGTATTCTGGAGATATTGATCATGATCAAGACTTGGAAGTAGTCGTATGTAGTCGGCATGTACTAGGATGGTTTGAGCCGGATGACTACCCAGGGTTTGGAAGTCTTCATATCATTCATGACAGAATCCACAAGGCTGAATCCATGAAATTGTTTGATATTGATTGTGACGGAGATCTTGATGCACTCGTCAAGAGTCAGAACCCTTTTCTCAAAAAGACCACCATTGCGGTCTATGAGAACTTAGGAACCACTGATGGATTTAAGACTCAAAGAATTATTTATGAAACCGAGGCGATTGGTCTGAACTTCGATTTAGTAGAGCCTCGCGAGACTGAGAATCCTGAAATTGTCTATTATGAATTTAATAGAACGGATTCAGGATATTCATACCAGATTGAACAAGCAAGAGACCTATTTGCGGTCACAGAATCAGAAAATCAACTTCACTTGTTAAACATCGATGATGTGAAATACGGACCATATAAAGTACTGAGGACTGCAGATGTGGATGGGGATCATGATTACGATTTTTATGGAATTATACCAGTTACCCCATTTAGGCATAATAAAGGAATTAGAGCCTCTCTGAATCCAAGCTTTGAGGTGGTGATATTTGAGAATCTGAAGGAGGAGCAAAGGGACATTTATAAAAAGCATGTATTCCGAGATTCGATGCTGGTCACCGACCTGGAAACTTCAGATTTCGATAAAGATGGCGATCTGGACCTATTAGTGTTAGGCCATCAACAATCCTACTGGCTTGAAATTGAATCTGGCAACGAAATTGGGTTTGTCAAGCACATATTACAGGGAAAGGTTAAAAGACCAGAAAGCCCAGTATGTTGTGATTTAGATGGTGATGGTGATCTTGATATTGTTTTCTTAGGCAAATCGACAAGATGGCTATTTCAAAATAGGAGTCGTATCAAATGGTATGAGAACCTTGACGGATCAGGCTCGTTTGCCAATGCTAAATCGTTAACCCAGAAAATACCTATTGCGAATGAGTTGTGGGTTGATGATTTGAATAAGGATGGTATAGTGGAGCTGATTGTGAGCGACTATATCAAAAGAAAGGTTGGGATATATTCGAATACCTCGTTAAAGAATTGAGATATGATTCAGATTATTAATAAATTAATTATTTGAGTATAATTCATAAAATATTAAATAGAGGCACTAAAGTCAGAGAACTTAAGATTTGGAAATATTGGGTTATTCTTGTTGCTTCAGCTTTATTTCCATGGGAGGGTTTGGTCAGATGGATTATGGGACTTATTGCTGGTTTTGGATTGGCAGAATCATGGGAATATGCTGGTCGTCTCTTTGTCATGTCATATTTAATGACAATGTCTATAGAACCATTTTTGGGATTAGGAATTTGCATTACAATTATCTTTTATTTGCTTAAAGACAGAAGGGATTTAATTCCATGGATATTCTGGTTTGGATATTTCGGAATATTATTAGGAATTATTTACTGTAACTTCCAGAATAATGTTCGAATCTTTCATGTTAATTCAAATGTTTTAGCGTTATACAATACAGATTTGAGTATCAGTCTTGTAAGTTCAATAACAGGATTAATTGGTGGTTTTCTAGGGCTAGCTATCTGGGTGGTACAGCAAAGACTAATGAAACAATAGACAATTACGAAAAATGGAATCGAATACTAAGTTCTCATATAAAAGATATTGGTTGATTATTGCGATCTCCATCTTTTTTTGCTGGGATATCCTGATCAGGTTAATAATGGGGATTATCGATGGAGATGGAATCATTGGATCCATACAGCAGGCATTTGAGTATTATGGGATTAGGCAGTATTTGATGATGTGTGGGTTATATCTAATACCTTTTTTAGGTCTTGGAGTAACGATTAGAATACTCCGTCCTTTAATCACCAAACGATTCAATGTAATTCCTTGGGCATTCTGGGGAGGATATTTTGGTGTGTTGATTGGGATTGGGATTTTTATCGTTGAGACTTTTATAGGCTTTTATACAGATGTTGGGCATCAAAGCTCTACAACTGGTTTGGTTTTGTTATTTGTACCTATCGGTGGGATTTTTTGTGGAATTATAGGCAGCCTGCTAGGAAGCCTTGCTGGATTTATCAAGAACAGAATTGTTAGTGCTGTATAAGTATCTTGATATTGATGATCATTGCTGAGATTTCTTGTCCAGAGATGAAACATAATCCTTCATAAGTTTGGTGGGTTCCAATATTGGATAACCAGCCCATAAGCTATCAGTATAAGCGGTTTTTATGGTTGGTTTAATACCATATTCTTGGGCCTGTAAGTATACATTCTCGTTAATCGGTTCCCGATTTAAGATCAGGGTTTCATTTCGACGTGCTATTCGCTCGGAGAAATCAATATCTCCAGCGACCTCGTCCATCTTTCTTCCCAACAGAGCGCCTCTTAATTTTCTTATCAATTGGAAAGGTAGTTTCATTTCATTCCTGATCACATTGTTCCTCATATTGTATTTGAGATAGTATCCATTATTATCGCGTGCGTATAAAACTAACCCAGAGTTCGTTAACTCTTTAATTGATAATCCAAAGATACGGATTGGCCGATTTTTTTTGTTTTCATCTATGTCATATTTAACCATTCTAATGGCATAGGTTTCGCAAGATATCATTATGGTTCCATTAAGCTTTGCACGGTTTTTCCCAGCAAAGATTATTCTGTAAACTTCCTCACCGTCATACTGGTCAATTCCATTGAGGACAAAATCATAACTATTCCTTTTTCGAAAAAATACCTAATTCCATGCCTGATCAATTCCGTAATTCTGGTAATATGGTTTTCGTACCTCGGGTTTTGTTGAGGACTCAATAGTAACTTTACTTATGCTTTGAGGGGCGTCCGTGGACCTGACTTGATCATCACGGATTGATAGTAATCCTGACTTATATACCCAAAATGAAGTGCTGTCACGTTTAGTTAGTTTCATCATAATTCTGGGCAATTGATTGATATCGCCTTCATCAATCTCATCTAGTTTAATTGATTTGATCTCATTGATCTTCATCATTGATCTGGTAGAGTCATTTTCAGCTGTATACAATTCATAGGTGGTCATTGAAGTGCCGTATGTGTTTTGGATAATAACTGACGATTGATCCAATTAGACTGTCGTTAATATAGTCTAGGGTGCTACTCCTTAGGTATAGATTGAAATGATCAACATGCGTTGCATAGTCTGTTCGTCTGAAGATTAATCTCTTCTGTCGGATCTTTGGATAGTTCTCATCCTTTCTCAGAATGGCATTGTCAATGATTTCATCAGCACTTAATTTTCGTCCAACAACTGAAACTGGTTCCATCTCAAATTGCTTGATTTCCATGGCGATTTTAATCCCGTCGATCAATGAAGTTGTTGGGACTTTTATGACGTTGAAGCCAATATGTTGGAAGACTAGTG
>CAYUGX010000117.1:0-13564 GCA_964444375.1 uncultured Porphyromonadaceae bacterium
GGCGACCAATTCTTCAACTTGTTCCTGTGATGAAAGGTCGATTTTGTTTATCAATAAAAACACGGGAAGTTCAGATTGTTTTACTGCATCCAAAAAATCCTGGTTCTTATCTGGTTTTTCTTTTACATCGGTAACATAGAGGATAACATCAGCATCCACCAGGGCTGATTTTGAAAAACGCAGCATCGCCTCTTGTAGCTTATAGCTAGGCTTTATCACTCCAGGGGTGTCTGAATAAACAATTTGGAAGTGCTCGGCATTGACTATCCCCAGAACCCGGTGTCGGGTAGTTTGAGATTTTGACGTAATGACCGATAGTTTTTCGCCCACCAGGGCATTCATCAAGGTTGATTTTCCCACATTGGGATTTCCAACAATATTTACAAAACCCGCTTTATGTTCTATTTTTTCAACTCCCATTATTTCCTCATTTTTAACCAGGCCACTTCCTTTGGAGACAAGCGACGCCAGCGGCCCCGTGCCAGTGTCTTTTTTGTTAATCCGGCAAAGTCAACCCGGTCGAGTTTAACAACCTCGTAGCCTAGATGTTCGAAGCTCCTTCGAATAATCCGATTTCGTCCGGAGTGGATTTCCAGACTCAAACCGGTCAGATCATGTGGGTCGAGGTAGTTCATGCGATCTACCTTGAAAGGGCCGTCGTCAAGGCTAATTCCTTCCATTAGGCGTTTCAGGTCATCCTCTTTCAATCCACGGTTCAACTTTACCTCATACCGTTTCAAGATGCGATATTTCGGATGAGTCAGACGTCCGGCCAAATCACCATCATTGGTTAGCAGCAACACCCCGGTAGTATTCCGATCAAGACGTCCTACCGGATAAAGCCGCTCGGTAACAGTGGGGCCAAGCAGGTCAAGAACCGTTTTTCTGCCGTCTGGATCATCAGTGGTTGTGATAACATTCTTCGGCTTATTCATCACGATATAGACCTTTCTTTCCGTTGTGATTGATTTACCATCGATGCTAATCTTGGCATCGGTGAAGAATTTGCTCCCCAGGTTGGTGACAGTTTTACCATTCACTTTAACCTTACCAGCCTCGATCAAAGCATCAGCTTCTCGTCTTGAACATTGTCCAGATTGAGCAATAAGCTTGTTCAATCTAACTTGTTCTGGTTTATTTGAATACTGATTTTTTCTTGCCGGCCTTTTCATCCCCTGTATTTTGCTTGCAAAGTTCTTAAAAAAAACCAATTTTGTAGCCCAATCATATTCAGAACCAAAGATGGCCCTTATTAAATCTATTTCAGGTATTCGTGGTACCATTGGTGGACAAATCGGAGATGCCCTTACTCCACCTGATATTGTTGCATTTGCTTGTGCCTATGGGAATTGGCTGAAAGAACAAGCCGAACCAAAGAATGAGCGGTACCGGATCGTGCTGGGTCGTGATGCCCGGATTAGTGGTCCTTTGGTTCAATCACTGGTGAGCAACACCCTCCTGGCTCAGGGAATTGATGTTATTGATGCTGGTCTGGCAAGCACCCCAACGGTAGAAATTGCTGTGCCACTTGAGCAGGCTGATGGAGGAATCATATTAACAGCCAGTCACAATCCAAGGCAGTGGAATGCCCTGAAGCTACTTAATGCCCGGGGAGAGTTTTTATCCGCGGCTGACGGGAAAAGATTATTAGAGTTAACCCATGATACAAAACAAGTATTCGCAGAGGTTGACGATTTGGGTGTACTTCAGCAGAAAGATTTTCTTCAAGATCATATCAGGCAGATTCTGGCACTAGATTTAGTTCGGCGGCTAGCTATTGAACAGGCCAATTTTAAGGTGGTTGTGGATGCTGTGAATTCAGTTGGTGGAATTGCGATTCCGGCTATGCTTCGCAGCCTCGGTGTGAACGAGATTATTGAACTCCATTGCAATCCAACTGGTGATTTTGCTCATAACCCTGAGCCTCTGCCTGAGAACCTGACAGAGATTCAAGAACTGGTTAAAACCAGTGGGGCTGACCTGGGTATTGTGGTCGATCCTGATGTCGACCGTCTTGCCTTCATCAATGAAGACGGTAGTTTTTTTGGTGAAGAATACACCCTGGTTGCGGTAGCAGACTACATTTTGAAGACCAAAAAAGGTCCGACTGTTTCAAACCTGTCATCATCCCGGGCCCTTCGTGATGTGACTGCCCATCACGGCTGCTTTTATGAATCAGCTGCAGTGGGTGAAGTAAATGTGGTTGAAAAAATGAAAGAAATCAATGCAATCATAGGAGGTGAAGGCAATGGAGGAGTCATATATCCTGAGCTTCACTATGGTAGAGATGCCCTGGTGGGATTGGCCCTCTTTCTGAGTCTCATGGCTGAAAAGCAAATGTCTGCCAGCGAAATCCGCAAGTCATACCCTCCCTATTTCATGTCAAAGAATAAAGTGCAACTATCGGCCACACAGGATCCAGATCTCATACTGAGGGCCATGAAAGCAAAATATGAGAAGTATGATCCAATTGATGTGGATGGAGTAAAAATTGACTTCGAAGACTCCTGGGTACATATGCGCAAATCCAATACCGAACCCATTGTGAGAATCTATACCGAAGCCATGACAGAGGGGGCTGCTGAAGAACTGGCGCAGCGTTTTTTAACCGAATTGGCTGAACTTTAATCACAATAGGCTTTCTGGGCTAATTGGCAGGTTGTTAATTCTTGTTAATTTTTGCTAATTAACCTTACAATCTTTCGCATGCTGAAGTGCATGAATTAAGTTTGTGCTTGGGACAATATTGTCTTGTTTTAGCAGTTTACGAAAAGAAAAACCCCATGAAGAAAAGATGGATATACGGTATCGTTGTCGTGGTTGTCATTATTGCCATAATAGCATATAGTGCGACAGGTGACGACAAAACGGTTGAAGTGACCTCAGTGGTTGAAAGAGGCGCTTTCGATGTGGTTGTTAGCACTACCGGAGAACTTCAAGCACTAAATTCTGTTGAGATACGGGGCCCGGAAGACTTGAGAGAAGCGCGGGTTCACAGTGTTAAGATTGTCGATATCGTTCCCGAAGGGACGATAGTAGAGAAAGGTGATTATGTGGCTACATTAGATCGAACTGAAGCCACCGAGCGCTTGCAAAGTCAGAATGAAGGCATTGAAACAGACGAAGCGACTTACAAGCAAACTATTCTGGATACTACTATGTCTCTGTTGGATAATCGAAATAGCATTAAAGACCTGAGCTATTTAGTTGAGGAACGGCAAATCGTGCTTGATCAATCACAATATGAGCCACCAGCAACCATCCGGCAGGCTGAAATGAATTTAGATAAGGCCAAAAGAAGTTATGAGCAGGCAGTCGCCAATTATGAGTTAAAAAAACAACAGGCTGAAGCCAAGATGCGGAGGGCTGAGCAACGCCTTGAACGAGAATATAAAGAGCGAGATGATTTGATCAGGGTGCTTGAGCAGTTTGATATCTTTGCACCCCAACCGGGTATGGTCATCTACAAGAAAGAATGGGGCGGAGCCAAAAGAAAAGTGGGATCATCTATCAACCCCTGGGATCCAGTCATCGGTACCTTACCCGACCTCACTACTATGATATCAAAAACCTATGTGAATGAGATTGATATCAGCAAGCTCGATCCAGGTCAAACCGTGAAGGTGGGTGTTGATGCCTTTCCCGACAGGGAATACTCAGGCGTTGTGATTGAGGTTGCCAATGTTGGTGAGCAACTGTCAACTTCTGATGCCAAAGTATTCGAGGTAGTTGTGCAGCTATATGAAACTGATACCACTTTGCGGCCGGCCATGACCACCGTGAATGAAATACTGACCGGAACCTATGAAGACGTGAACTACATTCCACTTGAGGCTATTCACAACACCGATAGCATGTCTTATGTATTGAAAGTTAAAAGCAAGGTGCGACAAATTGTTGATTTAGGTCACGCCAATGAAAACTTCATTGTCGTTCAGGAAGGCTTGGACGATGGAGATGAAATCTATTTGACTATTCCGGAGGGATCTAATGAGTGGAAGTATGAAGGTTGGGACATTTACGAAAAGGTCAAGCAACGGAAACTCGAAGAGGAAGCCAGGAAAAATGAAGAAGCCGAAAAGCGACGCAAATTGATGGAAGAGCAGATGAAGAATCAGGAAATGCAGAAATTTGATATGCAGAACCTGTCTGAGGAGCAACGAAAACGAATCCAGAGCATGATGAAAAATGGGAATGGTAAAATGCAGCCAGGTCGTACAAATGGCCGGGGTAGTCGCAGTGGCTCCAGTTCAAGTTCTTCAGGTGCAGTGAGTATTACGATAGAACGCTAATTGGGATTGGCATGATACGTAGGTATTTACACGACATTGTCATTGCCATCGAAGCCATTTTAGCCAACAAGCTAAAGTCAGTTTTGACCGCGCTGGGTATTATTTTTGGCGTAGCGGCTGTGATTAGTATGTTGGCCATCGGGGCTGGTGCACAGAAAGAAATTCTGGATCAGATTAAGATGGTTGGCGTAAACAATATTATAATAGAGCCGATCATAGATGAATCAAGCGGCGGAGGCCAGGATGAAGAGGGCGGTGACCAAGAGACCAAAAAATTCTCAAATGGTCTCACCTTGCTTGATGTAGCAGCGATTGAAACTGTTCTTCCGACTGTTAAGCAGGTTAGTTCTGAGATTCAATTAAACACTTTTGTGCAGTACAATCAGAAACGTCGCCCAACTGTACTTCTTGGGGTTGACCCATCATATTTTGAACTGTTTAACTTGAATATCCGCAGGGGTGATCCATTTTCAAGTCATCACGAAAATTATGGTCAGGCAGTTTGCCTGGTTGGAGCCAATGTGGCATCATTGCTGTTTCCTGCTCAGGATGCAGTTGGCAAATTTCTAAAAGTTGGACATGCCTGGTTACGAGTAATTGGTGTTCTCGAGCGGCGCGATGTAGTCGTATCTTCTTCTTCAGCCGGATTGGGCATCAGCAATACAAATGATCAGGTTTTCATTCCATCTAAGACCATGCTGATACGGTATTTGAACCGCGCAATCGTAAATAAGAAGATGCCACAGCCAACGGGTATCAAAATATCCGGACACGGACGACGGGGGGGATTCAACGTGATGATGGCCCAAACGATGACCACAGGCAGTGATGAAGGGCCTAAGAAAGTGGCTAATTATCACCAGCTGGATAAAATTATCGTCCAGGTCAATGAAACTGAACAGCTTGAACCGACAACTGAAATCTTATCACGGATGTTATTGAGGCGGCACAACGGAGTGGCTGATTTTAAAGTGACTGTTCCTGAGTTGTTGTTGAAGCAACAGCAAAGAACTAAGGATATTTTCAATATTGTGCTGGGAGCAATTGCGAGTATCTCGCTTATTGTTGGTGGGATAGGCATTATGAACATCATGTTGGCTTCTGTGATGGAACGAATTCGCGAAATTGGAACACGTCAGGCGATTGGAGCCTCGAGAAAAGACATCGTTGTTCAGTTTCTGGCCGAATCGACCCTGATTAGTATTGTCGGTGGCCTGATCGGAGTGGTATTGGGTATTATTCTAACTCGTTTAATTACCAAATTTGCCGAGATTCTAACCATTGTAAGCCCCTTCTCGGTGGTGATTGCTTTTGGGGTTTCTGCTGCTGTAGGTATTATTTTTGGGTATCTACCAGCCAAACGAGCCTCTGAACAGGATCCCGTTGAGTCACTTCGGGCAAATTAATTGAATAAGAATCATGAAGAGAAATAGTTTACTGCTGCTACTTTCAATACTGACCGTCTTTTCTCCCTGCCGGATGCAGGCACAGGAAACGCTTGTGAAAGAGCTTACATTGGATGAAGTGATTCAATTGGCCCGGCAAAATTCAATGCAGGCCTTATTGTCAAAGCATCGCTTTATTTCAAGTTACTGGCAATACCGCTCGTACCGGGCAAATTACTTGCCATCAATCAATCTGAATGCTGATTTGGTTGATTTGAATCGCTCGATTGTGAAGAATGAAGTCTTTGAGAATGGCGAATGGGTACCGAAATATGCTGAAACTAATCGCTTAAACTCATCCATTTCGGTGCAAGCCCGACAGTATGTACCCATTACTGGTGGACAGATATACGTGAATTCATCCATTGGTCGCCTGGATTTGCTTAATGAGGATCCGGCTACCCTGATGTCAACCCCAATCAGTGTGGGATTCAGGCAGCCCCTATTTTCATTTAATGAGTTCAAATGGGAGCGAAAAACCGAACCCATGCGCTATGAAGAGGCTAAAAAGACCTATCTCGAATCGATGGAAAATGTAGCGCTGACTGCAGTAGCCATGTTTTATGATATGGCCATGTCTCAGATGAATCTGGCCACCACTGAATACAATGCTGCCAATAACGATACACTCTACCAAATCGCTAAAGGCCGTTTCGAACTGGGTACCATTGATCTGGGTGATTTGATGCAGATGGAATTGAACTTCCTGAATAGCCAGGATAATCTTACTAAGACCAAACTTAATCTTGAATTAAAGAAAGCCAAACTAAGAACCTACCTAGGGTTTAATGAAAACATTGATTTCTCATTGATCATTGCGAAAACAGTGCCCGACTTTCAAGTGGATGTTGATTTAGCCATGGGGATGGCTCGATCAAATAATCCACAAATGATATCCATGGAACGGCAGTTGATAGAGGCAGATAGGTCAGTGGCCCAGGCGAAAGCCAATGCACGCTTTAATGCAGATCTGGTGGCCAGCTACGGATTAACACAACAGGATGATGATTTTATCGGGGTATATCAAAATCCCAGAGAATCTCAGCGAATCAATGTGGGGATAACGGTCCCAATTCTTGACTGGGGCATGCGTAAAGGAAAGGTGAAAATGGCTGAATCCTCTCGAGAGGTTGCTTTGTTGTCTGTACAACAGCAGAAAATTGATTTTGAACAAAGTGTTTACCTCGATGTGATGCAGTTTAATATGCAGCGAGACCAGTTTCTTCTTGCGGCAAAAAAGGATACTTTATCACAAACCCGGTACGACATCACCAAGCAAAAGTTTCTAATTGGAAAAGTCGATGTGTTGAAGCTGAATGATGCCCTGGCATCGAAAGATGCGGCAATAGTCAATTATGTGCAAGCTTCTCAAACCTTTTGGAATTATTACTTCAATTTGCGCAAAACGACCCTGTTTGATTTTGAAAAAAATCAACCGCTTGAACAAGATTATGATGAATTGCTAAAATAGGTGTCCCAACGACCCAATCCGAACCAAACCCGGCGTAATATATACACCGGGTTTTTTCAAAAAAAATGAATATATTTGCGCCTCCAAAAGCAAAGTGTTTTAAATAGAATTAATTAAACCTCAGAATAGATGCGTAATAAAGGAGCGATCAGAGTATTTGCGATTGCCATGGCACTGGTTACTATTTACCAGTTATCCTTCACTTGGAAAACAGCTCAGGTAAATAAAGCAGCTAAAGAATATGCGCAGGGAGATGAAGACCGGCAAAGGTTTTACAAAGATTCACTCGCTGGTGTACCTGTATACAATTTCCTTGGATTAAAAAAATATACATTCCGTGAGTGTCAGGAAAGGGAGTTCAACCTGGGATTGGACCTCAAGGGTGGTATGAACGTTACCATGGAAGTTTCTGTAGTTGGACTAGTGAGATCATTGGCCAATAATTCAACAGACACAACTTTTAATCAGGCTATTGAGCTGGCTAAACAAATGCAGCTCGAAAGTCAGGATGATTTTGTGACCTTGTTTGGAGATGCCTTTGAGACCATTGATCCCAACGGAAGCCTGGCTGCGGTATTTAATACCATTGAATTGCGAGAGCAGATTGCCTACAATTCAACCAATGCTGAAGTATTGGATGTTATCCGGGAGGAGACCAATATAGCCATTGACAATTCAGTGAATATTCTGCGCAACCGGATTGATCAATTCGGTGTGACTCAACCAAACTTCCAGGAGTTGGGAACAAAAGGCCGTGTATTGATTGAATTACCTGGTATCAAAGACAGAGAGCGGGTACGTACCCTGTTACAAGGTGCTGCCAAGCTCGAATTCTGGGAGACCTATGAGAATCCTGAATTGTGGGATTTCTTAAATGCGGCCAATGAAAAAATTAGAGAGATTAGAGATCTTGAAGCAGCTGAATCGGATACCCTGAGTACTGAACCAGATGTTGTTGAAGAGGAAGTACTAGACCCCGAAGAAGCAGATACCACACAGAGCTTGTTGGATCAACTTGAGTCAGACACTACTTCGTTGCTTGATGAACAGCAAAGCCTTGAAGATTTTGCCAATGAGTTTCCTTTGTTTGCCGTTTTGAGCCCCAATGCCAATCAGGATCAGTTATTCACCGGTCCGGTTGTGGGATATTCCCACTTCAGGGATACCGCCAAAGTGAACGATTTTCTTATTCATACACCAGAAGTGGTCAACCTTTTCCCATCAAATGTTCGCTTTTATTGGACAGCCAAGCCTGTTGACGGAACTGAAGAAACATATGCTCTGTTAGCCATTAAGGTGACTAATAGGGATGGTAATGCCGCCTTAGACGGTGCAGTAGTTACACGGGCACGGTCTACTTTTGGTGCCACTGGAAGCAAGCCTGAGGTTAGCCTCGGCATGAACTCAGAAGGTGCCAGAACATGGGCTCGGTTAACCAGAGACAATGTGAATCGCCATATTGCCATCGTGCTTGATAATTATGTGCGTTCTTACCCCATCGTTAACCAGGAAATTACTGGAGGTCAATCCTCAATTTCTGGTGGTGGAATGACCATTGAAGAGGCACAAGACTTAGCCAACATTCTGAAGTCGGGTAAGATGGATGCACCTGCAATCATTGTGCAAGATGAGGTGGTTGGACCTTCACTCGGACGCGAAGCGATTCAGTCTGGCCTCTTGTCATTCATTGTGGCCTTCATGGTCGTCTTAATGTATATGGTATTCTACTATAACCGATCTGGTTTGGTGGCTAATATCGCATTGGTAGTAAACGTATTTTTCATCATGGGCGTGCTCGCCTCTTTGGGTGCGGTTCTGACCCTACCGGGTATTGCTGGTATTGTGTTAACCATTGGTATGTCGGTTGATGCGAATGTGCTGATCTATGAACGAATCCGTGAGGAGATTATCGCTGGAAAGGGCATTAAACTCGCGGTGAAAGATGGTTATAAGAATGCCTATTCAGCCATTATCGATGCAAACGTAACAACATTGCTTACCGGTATAATTCTGATATCTGTAGGTACCGGCCCAATCCGTGGTTTTGCAACCACTTTGGTGATCGGTATTTTTACTTCACTATTCTCAGCCATCTTTATTACCCGTTTGATTTTTGAACGTTGGTTGTCAAAAGATCGCAAGATTACTTTTGCAACTAAGTTAACCGATGGCGCTTTTAAGAACCTACAAGTAAAATTCCTCGAAAAACGGAAGCTATTCTTCGTTATTTCTGGAATAGTTTTGATTGTGTCTATTGGATCTCTGGCCACGAGAAAACTGAACCTTGGTGTTGATTTCCAGGGTGGACGTTCTTATGTGGTTCGTTTTGAAGAACCAGTCAACGTTGAAGATGTTAGCCTGTCATTGGCCGAAACTTTTGGTTCTGAGCCCCAGGTGAAGACTTATGGTGGTCCCGAACAGGTTCGGATTACTACCAAGTATTTGATTACCTCTGAAGATCCGAATGCAGGTGCCATCGTAGAGACTGCCTTGTTTGAAGGATTAACTGAATACCTGCCGGATGGAGTAACACCCCAGGAATTTCTGGAAACAGATGAGTACCTGAAAGAATCTCATTTGGTTGGTCCGACCATTGCTGATGACATCATTCGCGCCGCGATTGTTTCTGTAACCTTGGCGCTGTTAGTGATCTTCCTCTATATCTTGCTCCGATTCAGAACGTGGCAGTATGGACTAGGTGCGGTAGCCGCGCTGTTCCATGATGTGATCATTGTGCTCGGAGTATTCTCACTATTCCATGGTATTATGCCATTCTCATTAGAAATTGATCAGGCATTTATTGCAGCGATTCTTACCGTAGTGGGTTACTCGATTAATGATACCGTGGTTGTATTTGACCGTGTTCGTGAGTACATCGGATTGTATCGCAAGCGTGATAGAAAGCTCATTATGAATCAGGCATTGAACTCAACGATTAGTCGTACATTCAGTACCTCATTGAGTACATTCGTGGTATTGCTTACCATCTTCATCTTCGGTGGTGTGTCGATACGTGGATTCGTTTTCGCCATGATGGTTGGTGTTGTTATCGGTACCTATTCATCACTCTTTATTGCTACTCCAATCGTATACGATCTGGTAAAGAAAGATAAGGAAGACAAGAAACCCGAAAAGAAAAAGGGAAAGTCTAGAAAATAAAACGATATAAGATGACAGAAACCCCGGACCAATAATCCGGGGTTTTCTTTATCTTTGCAATCTAATTTTTGCGCAATGATATTGCATGTAGCATTCATCAGTGGAGGGGAGATAGTAATCATATTTTTTGTGATACTACTTCTGTTTGGGGCCGATAAGATTCCAGAAATCGCCAGAGGATTGGGTAAAGGAATGCGTGAATTCCGCAAAATTACCGGGGAGATCAAACGTGAGTTCAATGATTCAACTGGTGGCCTGAAAGATGATGTGGATGGCATGCGCAAAGATTTTGATCAAACCCGCGAAGAAGTCAGCAAGGATGTTCGGAGTTACCTGGACGATTCAGGTATATCCGATGATGTTCAGGATATTCAAAAAGATCTGAAAGGATAATACCAGCATGGATTATCTCTTTTTATTGGCCGGCTTAGCAACCCTTTTACTAAGTGGAGATTTTCTAGTCAGAGGAGGAGTATCCCTGGCGAGACACTTCAGGGTATCAACCCTGGTTGTAGGTATGACAGTGGTTTCACTGGGGACCTCGGCACCTGAACTGGTGGTAGGTATTAAGGCAACCCTCTCAGGCCATGCTGATGTCGCTACCGGTACTGTGGTGGGTTCGAATATTTCGAATGTGGCCCTGGTACTCGGATTGACAGCAGTGTTTCTTCCCTTAGCAGTAAATCGACGGTCAACCGTGTTTGATTGGCCATTTATGATGTTTGCCACCTTATTATTACTGGTGTTTATTCTTGATAAAAAACTAGGGATAATCGAAGGTGTCGTATTTGTGCTGTTGCTGTCAGGCTTTGTTATTTTTTCGATCTATCATTCAAGGAAGAGCAGTAATACCAGCAAGGAAATAGCTAAGCCAAAATATCCATTGTGGTTATCAGTCTTGATTATCATCATTTCGGCTTTTGGTTTGCGCTATGGTGCAGAATGGTTGGTGAATGGGGCCTCGGGCATTGCGCGCAGTTTTGGTATAAGTGAATACCTGATCTCGGTATCGGTGATTGCATTCGGTACCAGTGTACCCGAGCTGGCTACCTCATTAGTGGCTGCTTTTAAAAAAGAAACCGATATATCCATCGGGAATATCATAGGATCCAATATGTTCAATATTTGGGGCATCCTTGGTGTTACTGCCATTGTAAAACCCATTCCTGTAAATCAACAGATTCTGGATTTTGATATATTCTGGTTGCTGGGTCTTTGTTTGATGCTCTTTTTTATGATGCTTCCCCTCAAATCAGGTCGTATAACCAGGGTGAAAGGTGGGATCCTCGTATTGAGCTACATCGCGTATCTAGTGCTGATTTTTTCTGGAGTAATTCCTTCTGCCAGTCTTTAACTTTTTTTAACACAAGGTTCTGATTGATTTGGGTTTTAGTCAGGAATATTGACACCCATTTTGGATACCTTTGCACCGTCATGAAAATGGAAAAAACCCTTGCAGTAATTCTGCTTATTCTAATACAGGTTAGCCTGGTATATGCGAGAGAGGAAAAACGGCAAATACAGGCTGTCAAGATTACCTCTGACATAAAAATTGATGGTCGCTTAGACGAAGCTATTTGGGCCACTGTTCCCGTGGCCTCTGAGTTTAAAACTTACCAGCCTACCATAGGTGAGATAGCATCACAAACGACTGAAGTGCGCGTGGTCTATGATAACAGAGCCCTATATATTGGAGCTATGCTCTATGATGCCTCACCAGATAGCATATTTAAAGAATTGACGAAACGCGATAACATCTACATGGGTAATGTGGATTTTTTCAAGATCTCGCTCAACCCCTATAACGATGGTCAAAATATTTTCCAGTTTGAAGTGACAGCCGCCAATGTTCAGGCAGACAGCAAAAAATCGGTTGGTGGAAGTGGAGGATCATCAAGAATGATGCGGTACATGAGACACGGAGATTATTCATGGAATGCAGTCTGGAAAAGTGCCGTTCAACTTACCGATGAGGGCTGGATGCTTGAAGTTGAAATTCCATACGCCGCTATTCGTTTTTCAAAAGAAGAAGTGCAAACCTGGGGAATCAATTTTTGGAGAACCATTCGACGTTTACGAGAAACCTCGGTATGGAATCCTGTCGACCGAAGTTATGCTGAAGAGGATCAAAATGGAGAACTGGTCGGGATACGATCAATCAAAGCACCATTGCGCCTCGAATTGTACCCTTTTGCCGCTGGTTATTATGAATTGAATCCAGAAGGCAATGGCTTTAGCTACGCAGCCGGGATGGATTTAAAATATGGAATTACCGAGGCCTTTACGCTGGATATGACCGTAATTCCTGATTTCGGTCAACGGAAATCAGATGATATTGTCTTGAATTTAACTCCGTATGAAACCCGCTACCGTGAAAACAGGCAATTCTTTACTGAGGGTATTGAATTGTTTAATAAAGCGGGCTTATTTTATTCTCGTAGATTCGGGAAACGGCCCGATGGTTTCTATGACGTTTATGGTGAGGTTGATACTGATCTGTTGGAAAGCCTGGATAATCCTGAAGAGGCTAAACTTATCAATGCCACAAAGATATCAGGCAGGAATTCCAAAAACCTGGGTGTGGGATTCTTCAATGCCATGACTGCAAATACGTATGCGAAGTATAAGTATCCCGAGTTGGAAGAGGAGAAGTTTCTTACTGAGCCTTTTACCAATTACAATATGGTGGTCATCGACCAGATCATTGGTCGTAATTCATATGTCAACTTTACTAATACGAACGTAGTAACGCCGTCATCCACCCGGATGGCCAATGTGACCGGTCTGTCGGGTAGATACCGCGATCGAGACAATATGTATGGAGTAAGCGCCAGCATGGCTTATAGTGCCAAATACGATTCGCTGAGTGTTAAACCCAGTACCGGTTATAGTACCCAATTCGGATTAGGGAAATATGGTGGAAACTTTACCGCTAATTATGATTTCTCTATGATCACTGATACGTATGATCCGAATGACATGGGTTACTTGCGAATGAACAATACCATGAATCATGATATCATGATGTCATATCGCTTCTTAGAGCCCTTTTCCATATTTAATTCCATGTCATATACCTTGATGTTGGGTTATGATCAGCTTTATGAGCCTAATGAATACGCTCGTTTCGGGGGGATGATGTGGGCCCGTTCAACCTTCAAGAATTACTGGGATCTCAACTTGTCATTGCGAGGAGA
>CAYUGX010000118.1:0-13550 GCA_964444375.1 uncultured Porphyromonadaceae bacterium
TAGTCATTTTTACGAGTGATAACGGTCCGCGTCGTGGAGCTAATCAACACCAATCAGCCGGTGAGTTTAGGGGATACAAAGCAACAATCTGGGAAGGTGGACACCGGGTACCATTCATTGCAAGGTGGCCTGGAATGATCAATCCAGGATTGGAATCTGATCAGCTCATTAGTTTAACCGATATGTTGGCCACATTTGCCGAACTGTCCCAACAGCCTATGGCATCTGAATCTGGGGAAGACAGTTATTCTGTTTACCCTGCTTTATTAGGTGAAGAGTTAAAAGATACTGTTGAGACGATAAGAGTATTTCACTCAGTTTCAGGAGTATTTGCCTTGAGGAAGGGGAATTGGAAATTCATTGAAGGAACAAAAGGTGGAGGAAATGGGCGGATCAATCTGACCGAAGATTCATTGAGGCTGGTTGGTCAGTTATATAACCTATCCACTGATCCGGGCGAGCAAACTAACCTGTTTAGTCGATATCCTGAAAAAGTCATGGAACTTAAGGCTGAGTTGCAGGCCATAAGAAAGAGCATACCAAAGCGATAAGACTCTCTGACTGAGTATCGCATGATTACAATCTTACCATAAAAACTGAGAATTGCTATAACGTTTTAGCCAAAAATGTACTATATTCGTTTCGTTATAGTCAATTCTGTGGCGAATCGAATCAAATTATCTGATATTGCTCAAGAACTCGATGTTTCGGTTGGATTAGTGTCGCTCGTGCTTTCTGGCAAGAGCAAAGAGAATCGAATCAGTGATGTCATGGCTCAGAAAGTAATCGATAAGGCTGAAGAGCTGGGCTATCGGGCGAATCAGCTGGCACGCGGATTACGCACCGGGCGGTCCGGAATCATCGGTCTAATCGTGGCTGATATTGCCAACCCATTTTTCGGAAAGATGGCCCGCTCTGTTGAGAATAGAGCATTTGATATGGGCTATCAGGTGATGTTTGGGAGTTCAGATGAAAATCCTGACAAGCTCGGACAACTCATTGATGTTATGGTTTCTCGACAAGTCGATGGTTTGGTGATCGTACCTGTTCGACATAGCCAGGATCAGCTGCGTGCTGTCGCCAAGCATTCAATACCCATGGTACTCATTGACCGGGATTGTCCAGGTGTTGCAGAAGACCTTTGTTGCGCCGACAATTTTGCTGGCGCCATGACATTGACAAAATTGCTCCTTGATAAAGGTTATAAAAAGGTTGGTGCTTTCGTGCTTGACCAGGTAGTTTCAAACAACATCGACCGAATCAATGGGTACAAAGCTGCCTTAAAGCAACAGGATTTGGAGGTGGACGAAAAGCTGATTTTCACGATTGCCTACCAGGATCTGGAAAATGATCTCGAACCTGCCCTGATGGAGGCCAGAGCCGCCGGGTGTGATGCACTGTTCTTTGCAAATAACAGTATTGGCATCAAAAGTTTAAAACTGGTCCATGAAAAGGGTATATCAATACCTGACGAATTAGGAATCGTAAGCTTCGATAACCCTGAGGCTTTTCACATATCAAATCCGGGAATCACCTGTTATGAGCAACCGATTGAGTTGATCTGTTCACAGGCGGTTGAATTGATTACAGATAAAATTAAAAAACAGGATTCAAATCCAGTTCAGAAGATTGTGTTTGAAGGAAAGCTAATTGAAAGAAATTCATGCTGATTAATAACAAAATACAATAAAGCAGATGGCAAACAGACTCATCGGGGCACTCCCCAAGGTTGGAATCAGACCAGTGATTGATGGTCGGGAACAAGGTGTTCGGGAATCACTCGAAGACCAGTGTATGAATATGGCCAAAGCGGCTGCTAAACTGATTGAAGAGAATTTGCGTTTCCCGAGTGGGGAGGCTGTTGAATGCGTCATTGCCGATACGAATATTGGAGGCGTTGCCGAGGCAGCCATGTGTACCGACAAATTCCAACGCGAAGGGGTAGGTGTTTCTCTTACGGTTACACCCTGTTGGTGCTATGGTACCGAAGTGATGGATACCAATCCATCAATACCAAAGGCCGTCTGGGGATTCAATGGTACAGAAAGACCTGGTGCAGTTTACCTGGCAGCAGCCCTTGCAGGATACGCCCAGAAGGGCCTGCCAACTTTTGGTATTTATGGCCGTGATGTCCAGGATGCCGGTGATACCACCATTCCTGACGATGTGAAAGAAAAAGTGCTGCGTTTTGTTAAATCTGCCCTTGCTGTAGCCCAAATGAATGGCAAATCATATCTCTCAATTGGTTACAGCTCAATGGGAATTGCAGGATCCATGGTAGATACCAACTTCTTTCAAGATTATTTAGGTATTCGCACCGAGTTTGTTGAGTCGGTAGAAATCTTGCGTCGAATTGATGAGGAGATTTACGATCAGGAAGAATATGCGAAAGCATTGGCGTGGACCAAAGATAATTGCCAGGAAGGAGAAGATCTCAATAGTCAGGATAAACAGGTAGATGCTGAACGAAAGCAACACGAGTGGGAAACAGTGGTGAAGATGGCAATCATCTGTAGAGATTTGATGGTAGGTAACCAGAAATTGGTTGAAAAAGGCTACCGTGAAGAAGGACTGGGACGAAATGCGATCTTAGGTGGTTTCCAGGGACAGCGCCAGTGGACCGATTACCAGCCGAATGCTGACTTTCCTGAGGCCATCCTCAATTCATCATTTGATTGGAATGGCATCCGTGAAGCCTTTGTTTTTGCCACAGAAAACGATAGTCTGAATGGTGTACCCATGCTTTTTGGCCACTTATTAAGTAACACTGCTCAAATTTTCTCTGACGTTCGCACCTATTGGAGTCCTGAGGCCGTCAAACGGGTAACCGGCAAAGCACTAACGGGCACTGCTGAAAAAGGGATCATTCACCTGATTAACTCCGGTTCCACAACCCTGGATGCAACTGCCCAACAACGTGATGAAGACGGTAATCCTGCCATGAAACCGTATTGGGAGATAAACGAGGATGAAGCCCAGAAGTGTCTTGACAAAACCAAATGGCCCCAGGCTGACCGGGGCTATTTCAGAGGCGGTGGGTACTCTTCTCAGTTCAAAACCGAAGGCGAAATGCCGGTAACCATGTCTCGTGTGAATCTGGTAAAAGGCATTGGACCCGTTCTTCAGATCGCTGAAGGTTGGACGGTTGAACTGCCGGATGATATTCATGAAGTGCTGGACAAGCGTACTAATCCAACCTGGCCTACCACCTGGTTTGTGCCCAGAATCCATGGTGCAGGTGCCTTCAAAGATGTGTACACGGTTATGGCCAATTGGGGAGCCAATCATGGTGCTATCAGCTATGGACATATTGGAGCCGATTTAATTACCTTAGCCTCCATGCTCAGAATTCCGGTTAGCATGCACAATGTTGATGAAGATCACATTTTCAGACCAGCTGCCTGGGCCTCTTATGGTGAAGACAAAGAAGGATCAGATTACAGGGCTTGTGCCACCTATGGTCCGCTGTATGGAAATAAGAATAGCTAGTATCAACTGATTAAACGAATTCAAGTGAAAAATCAAGAACGAATTATTCCAAAAGGTGTTCTCATACCATTTGTGCTGATTACCTCCTTATTCTTTTTGTGGGGATTGGCCAATAACATGACCGATACTTTGCTGGCTGCCTTTAAGCGGATCATGAGTATGACCGACTCCCGCACAGCCTTGATTCAGATCTCGTGCTATGGCCTCGGTTATTTTATTTTTGCCATTCCGGCCGCCATCTTTATCAAGAAGTACTCATACAAATCAGGCGTCTTGCTTGGTTTAGGATTGTATTTAATTGGTTGCTTCATGTTTCTGCCCGCATCATGGACTGGAAGTTATTTTCATTTCCTCGGTGCTTTGTGGATTCTCTTTGGTGGTTTATCAATACTTGAAACTGCTGCAAATCCCTATATTATTGCAATGGGACCAGAGGAAACGGGCACAAGGCGCCTGAATCTGGCGCAATCATTTAATCCTATCGGATCAATATCAGGAGTCTTTATTAGTCAGATATTCATTCTCTCTGAACTGAATCAAGCCAATGCTGTTGAACGGGCTGCCATGTCTACTGATAAACTTCAGGCCATCCAAACAACGGAATTGAATGCGGTAACCATGACCTACGTCACGATTGGCGGAGCCTTATTAGCCTTGTGGTTGATCATCTACTTTGTGAAAATGCCTAAAGCAAGTGATGCAGGCGGAAAATTGAATTTTGGACCAACCTTCAAACGTCTGTTTAGAAACCGCAATTACGCCACCGGTGTACTGGCTCAGTTTTTCTATGTTGGTGCGCAGATTGGCATTTGGTCGTTTACCATTCGCTATGCCATGCAGGAGTTGCGGTTGGAGGAGATCACCTTACCGGCAGGTAAAACCGCTGAACAAGTAGCAGCCAACTACTATCTTGCATCGCTCATCCTGTTTGTATCCATGCGCTTTGTTTTTACCTACCTGATGAAATTCTTCAAACCGGGTAGTGTGCTTGCTGTTTCCAGTGTCATTGCTATGGCATTGACCTTCGTTGTTGTTTTTGTAGGTGGCAAAGTGGGGGTTTATTCTCTGGTAGCCATATCAGGCTGCATGTCACTTATGTTTCCAACAATCTTTGGGATAGCCGTCAAGGGATTGGGTGCTGACACCAAACTGGGGGGAGCCTTCCTAATTATGACAATTGTTGGAGGAGCAGTCATCACACAATTACAAGGCGTCGTTTCAACAACTGTTGACAATTCACCCGCCAGTCTACCTCCGGGTATCAATATGGCCTACCTCGTGCCAACACTTTGTTTTGTTTTCATAGCGTGGTACGCGCTTAGAGTGGCTAGGAAGCAATGATAAAGTGAACAGTTTTCAGTGAACACTTTTCAGAAGAAATTGAGAAATTAGAATCGCTGATAACTGTTTACTGATAACTGAAAACTAAAATAGATGAAAAAAGTTATTCTGTTAGTCATAGCATTATCAATCGGTTTGTTCACCACTGTTACAATGGGGCAGATAAAATACGAAGCCAATTGGGAATCCCTAGATACTCGCCCAACGCCCGGATGGTTTAGTGAGGCCAAGTTCGGTATTTTCATTCACTGGGGCCCGTATTCGGTGCCGGCCTGGTCTCCGGCAGGTACCTATACTGAGTGGTACCAGTATTGGTGGTATTCAAATAGTATTTTCGGTAATAACCGACCGGATAAAAGAGCCATTCCTGAGCTTCAAAAGCGCCTGTATGGTGATGAATCGAGTTATTATGATTTTGGGAAGCTGTTTAAGGCTGAGTTGTATGATCCGGCTGAATGGGCCGATATATTCAAGAGATCAGGTGCTAAGTATGTGGTTCTGACATCGAAGCACCACGATGGTTTTACCCTGTGGCCCAATGAGCAGGCACAGGATGGACGCCATTTTCCCTGGAATGCCGAAGATGTGGGTCCGAAAAGGGATCTGATTGGACCTTACATGGATGCCATGCGGGATGCTGGTTTAAAGGCGGGCCTCTATTACAGTTTATACGAATGGTATCACCCCTGGTATTATCCGTTAGGAAATGACAACAAGAAATTTGTGGATGAACATTATCACCCACAGTTCAAGGATCTGGTAACCCGATATGCCCCTGATCTGATTTATGCGGATGGGGAGTGGGATAAAGACGACAGCTACTGGAAAAGCGCTGAAATGATTCAATGGTTGTTCAACGAATCCCCTTGTAAAGAGTACGTCGTAATCAATGACCGGTGGTTTAAGGGTTCTCGTCACAAGCATGGAGGGTTTGCTACTACTGAATACCTGAGGGAACCTCTCGATATCCCGAAAGCCTGGGAAGAAATAAGGGGAATCGGCCTCTCATTTGGGTATAACCGGGATGAAGATATTGATGATTATGCCAGTGCCAAAGAGTTGGTATTGATGCTCTGTGATATCGTGAGTATGGGCGGGAACTTTTGCCTAAATGTGGGGCCCTCAGCCGATGGGAAAATCCCGGTAATTATGCAACAGCGACTGATGGAGATAGGCTCGTGGCTCGACGTAAACGGAGAAGCCATTTACGGAACCACGAAATACAAAAAGCCCTGCCAATGGAGCAAGGGCGATCGAATTCACAAGCTACGAAAAGAGGGCGATTCCTATACAACAGCTGATTATATTCTGCGTCAAACGGTGAATCCACCCAAGGGAATGGCCGTCAAAGAACTCTTTTTTACCCAAAAAGGCGACGAGATATACGCCATCATCCCAGCATGGCCAGAACAGAATGTGCATATCAAAGACCTAAAACCAGCACGGGGATCAAAGATAACCCTCCTAGGTCCGGATATTGATTTGGAATGGAAACAAAAGGGGAAGCACGTAGAGGTCAAAATGCCCAATTACAATCCGAATTGGCCGATATCAACCTATGCATATGTATTGAGAATAGCTTCAAGTGGCAAGTGACAAGCTATCAGCTAGCTTGCCACTTGTAACCTGTCGCTTGAGGCTATTACTATCCTCAGATTTCCAAAATATGCACTACCTTTAGTGGGCGCAACCTTAATCTGAAAAATGGGCTATGAAATCACTTGAATTCTCACTAACCAGTGCTGACGGAATCGAGATTCACATTTATGAATGGAGACCAGATGATAAACAAACCATAAAAGGGGTTATTCAGATCGCACATGGCATGGCTGAACATGCTGCACGTTATACTGACTTCGCTGGATACCTTTGTAAGCAGGGTTTTGCAGTGTATGCCAATGACCATCGTGGACATGGCAAAACTGCAGGCGATTTGAAGCATGTTGGCTATCTGGCCAGAAAAAAGGGTTGGGATAAGTTGGTGGGTGACATAGAGATGCTAACGAAGGAGATCATGACCAGGCATGAAAGCCTTCCGTTATTTTTAATGGGACATAGCTTGGGCTCATTTGCTGTAAGAAGTTTACTCATAACAAGAGATGTGCCGGTGAGTGGTGTCATCATCTCAGGAACTGCAGATGATCCTGGTGTTATGGGTGGATTGGGCAAGTTCATTACCCGTTTCCTAATGCTTTTCTATTCGAGTAGACATCCTTCTTCTTTCATGGATGCTATGAGCTTTGGTGCTTATAACAAGGCTTTCAAACCGAACAGGACGAAGTTTGACTGGTTGAGCCGTGATCCGGAACAGGTTGATCAATACATAAACGATCACTATTGTGGTGGTATTTTTAGCCTCAAATTCTTCGATGATATGCTGGGTGGCATGCTCTTCATTAGCAAAGTTGAAAATATGCGTAAGATGGATCACAGCTTACCGCTTCTGATGTTCTCAGGTGATCAAGATCCGGTAGGTGGTCAAGGGAAGGGTGTTAAGGCTGTGTACCACAAACTCAAGAAGGCCGGTATGCAGCATATTACTTTCAAACTATTCGAAGGTGGACGTCACGAGATGATAAACGAAACCAATCGTCAGGAGGTTTACAAGTTGGTATTGGATTGGATCAAGAAGTTATAGATCGTGGAAGAGCCATACGGCCGTATGGCTGGTCATCCGACATCAGTCCCCAGTTCCAAATCTCGCTAAAGCATTATTTGAGTCGGTAAACAGCATTTGTAAATCGGTGTATTATGCCCCAAAAAGCAGAAAATGGGTTAATTTTAAAGAAAAACCTGGCTATGAAACGTTTACCAATTATTCTTTGTTTGTTGTGCTTGTTCCTGACCCCCAATTTTGTATTTGCCTCTAATTGGAATGACAGCTCTTCTCAAAGCAAAGACCGTCTGATTTTTGTTTATGGAAACGGAATGGATAAAGCATTCATTCGTTACGTGGCTGAACTAACCGAAAAGAAGAAGCCAACAATCTGTTTCGTAACTACAGCTGCTGCTGACAATCCAATGGTTATTAAGTTGTTGGAGCAACGAATTGAGGGTTTGTCGATCAAGCCAAGATTCCTGATTACTTTCATCAGTTCAAGTCCTGAGCAGGAGAGTTTCGAAGAGATGATCATGTCGTCTGATGCAGTGATGGTGGGCGGTGGAAACACATTGAATATGCTCGGTATTTGGAGAGCACAGGGCATTGACAAAATCTTGGGAAAAGCCTATGAAAAAGGCATTATCCTGGCCGGTGGAAGTGCAGGATCATTATGTTGGTTTGATGGGGGCTATTCTGATTCTCGCCCCAAAGAATTGTCTATTATCTCTTGTCTGGGATTTTTGCCCTTTAGCCACTCCTGTCATCACAATACGGGTAAACGCAGAGAACTCTATCACGAGGCAATCCTCAATGGTGATCTTGGTGCAGGGTATGCTTGTGATGATGGCGCTGGTTTACTATTTGTGAATGAAAAAATGGAAAGGTCAGTCGCTATACAAGATGATCAGCACAACTATTTTGTGGAACTGAGAGATGGAAAAATTGCGGAAAAGAAATTACCTTCAAAACGTATTGGTTTATGAGTGGATTGAACAAAAAACCTGTACTATTCAATTCTACTAGAGGCTCGATGAAGATCAGAATTGTATTTCTTGTAATCAGTGTATTGACTACATCAATCGTCTCTTGCGTAAACAAGAACCAGCAAGAGGATGGCGCTGAGGTTGTCGAAATACCCAAGGAATTCTTTACTATTCCAGATATCCCCTTGATGATCAGCACACCAGAGCAGCAGGCCGTTTTTTTGGCTCAACACTACTGGGATAATTTTGATTTTCGGGATTCAGCTGTTTTAAATTCAAGTGAAGCTTTCGACCGGTTCTATATTGAGTACTTGATGGTATTAGTTAATGTATCTGAAGAGGAAGCAGGAAAGAGTATAAGCACGTTAATAAGGGATGCATCAATCAATTCAGATATCACTAAGTTCCTCCTTGATCAGGCTGAGAAATACTTGTATCATCCAAACTCACCCATTCGTAATGAGATGCTGTATGAAGAATTTGTAAAAGGTGCTCTCGAATCCAATGTTGTTGATGAGCTCGTGAAAGTTCGTTATCAGTATCAATACGATATGGTGAGGAAGAATAAACCAGGTAATCTTGCCGCCGATTTTGGATACACTTTTAAAGATGGAACTGTTTCAAGCCTATACCAAACGCCAGCTGATAAAATGATACTGTACTTCCATAATCCTGATTGTCCCGAGTGTCGGGTAACCAAGGAGAAAATCAGTGCCTCGCAACTTGTTCAAGAACTAATTGGAGAAGGAAAGTTGACGATACTGGCTATCTACCCCGATAAAGACATTGAACTTTGGAAAAAGCATTACAATGAGTATCCTGACAACTGGATAAATGTCTATGATGAAGCAACTATTTTAATGGATGACGAGGTATATGATCTCAAGGCCATTCCAACTTTGTATTTGCTCGACGGCGATAAGAGTGTAATTCTAAGGGATGCCCCATTTGAGGAGATTGAGTACTATTTGAACAATCAGCAATAATGAATTTCAATACGCATTCTTTTCAGAAATGTGTGCTAACTAGATTATGAAATATAACTTGTATTTTCTCTTAGGCCTATTGGCTATTATTTCTTGTAGCGAAGGAGATCAGGCGTCTGGTGACAATCGACCAAATATTATATTATTGTTGGCCGATGATCTGGGATATGGAGAATTAGGGTGCTACGGTCAAGAAATGATCGAAACACCCGTAATTGACGAGCTGGCCAATCAGGGAATGCGCTTTACTGATTTCTATGCAGGTAGCGCAGTCTGTTCACCTTCCAGGGCGGTGCTCATGAGCGGAATTAGTTCGTCTTACAATGAAGTAAGGGGGAATAAGGGCTACTATGCAGATCGTGGAGAATTTGACCGTGTTCCACTACCGGTAAGCGACACGACGGTTGCTGAAATGTTGAAAGGGGCAGGATACCAGACAATACTGGTAGGCAAATGGCATCTTGACCACCCGGATCAGCTGGAGACCTGGGCCCATGCCAGAGGATTTGATTATGCGATCCAGGAACAATGGGGAACAAATCAAGACGGTTTTGTTTTTGATGAACACATGCACCTGATCAATGGTCTGGATGATTCAATTTATTATAATGTAAATGATTGGGAGTGTTTGGATGATTTTAGAACCCATCTTGCATTGAAGATTCTTGACAGCTTAAATACTGAAATTCCTTTCTTTCTCTTTATGTCGTACCGAGCCCCACATGGCCATGAAAGGGTTATCAGCAATCAAACCTTATACGCCAACAAGGGGTGGCCTGAAAAGGAAAGGCATCATGCAGCAAAGATTACCCTTCTTGACCAGCAGGTGGGAAGGCTAATGGATAAACTTGAAGATATGGGAGAACTTCAACAATCTTTGATCGTTTTTACCAGTGATAATGGGCCACATGGTGAGGGTGGACACGACTTTGAGTTTTTCAATAGTAACCGTGAGTTGAAAGGTTTTAAACGAGATATGTATGAAGGAGGCATTAGGGTACCTTGTATTGTTGTTTGGCCTGGTGAGGTGTCGCAGCAGGTTGAGAATCATTCTATCGGCGGATTTCAGGATTTCATGGCAACATTTGCTGATATTGCTGGAGTTAGCTGTCCTGACGCTTCAACTGGAAGATCTCTGCTTCCTGTTTTCAGAGGGAGTGGTACTCAGGCCCCAAGTTTTGTGAATTGGGAATTTCAGCGAGTTGGAGAGAAACCAAATAACTTCAGGCAGGCTGTGAGATTAGGCCAACTGAAGGCGATTCGATATGGCGTTGATTCATCCATAGAACTGTATGATCTTACATCGGATATACAGGAACAACATAATATAGCGAATGACCATCCAGCTATCATCCAAAAGGTGAGTAAGATAATGCTCGAACAAAGATCTGAGAATTCACATTTCCCTTATGGGGGCATAATAAAAAAGTAACAAGCAGTTGACAATCTACCATAAATACGTTCAATTGACTGGCATACTGATTCTAATATTGGCTGGGCTGCTGGTAACTGGGTGTTATAAAGAAATCCCAGCACCCTGGCAAGAGGCCATTGAGACACCTGACTGGACACCAGAAACCCATGGCATACGGGCTGCACCCGATTATGAGGTAGTCTTTCATCCAAGAGAAGTCAAGCGCTTGGAGATTGTCATTGAACCTGAAGATTGGGCTGATTTTAAGGCAGACATGAAGGTGATGTATGGAGAGTTTGGAGGTCATGGTGAATTTGAGTTTGAGCATAAATTGCCCGATTATATACCATGCAACCTCTATTTTGAAGGTAAACAGTGGTATAAGGTAGGTATCCGGGCAAAGGGAAATGTGCCCTTGGGGATTATGTGGACTGATGGAAGAATGAAGTTTCCCTTCAAGCTTGATTTTGATGAGTTTGAAGACAGATATCCAGCTATCCGCAATCAACGTTTTTATGGTTTCAGACAATTGTCATTGAAAAATGCCTGGGGTGATCCATCGTTGGTTCGTGAGGGCGTGATCAATGAATTATTCAGGGAAGCGGGATTACCGGTTGCTCGATCAGCGTACTATGCGGTATATCTGAACTACGGAGAGGGGGAAATTTACAGCGGTTTGTACACTTTGGTCGAAGATGTTGATGATACTGTTTTACCCAACTATTTTGAAGATCCGACAGGTCATTTGTATAAACCAGAAGAGGGTGGGGCTCATTTTAATAAGCATGAATTCCCGCTGGAATCATTTGAGATTCATAGTGATTCTAGTTTAGTCGATTATCTCGATGTGAAAGCCATGCATCGAGCTTTGCATAGTGATAAGCGTCTATCGGATCCATTGGCCTGGGAGATTGAACTCAATAATGTATTTGACACCAGGGGGTTTTTACGATTCTTGGCCTGCAACCGGGTAGTCGCGAATTGGGATGTTTATGGTGCCATTGCCCACAATTATTATCTCTATAACGATCCGCTCGCTGATCTGCTGGTTTGGATCCCATGGGATCATGACAACGGGCTGAAGAACATGCATGAGATGACCACCTTTGATTTCCAATTCAGTGAAATAGGAGACGATTGGCCGCTTATTCGATATTTAATAGACAATCAGAACTATAAGGAGGTATTCAGACAGGAAGTCGAAGCCTTTATCAATGGTGCATTCCATCCAGATCGATTTATACCTGTGCTTAATGAGAATCTTGATATCGTAGCTCCATTTGCACAGGAAGAACGATTACCCTTTTCCCACCTTGATAATCCGGAGATGTTTCATCACGAACGAGAAGTGATCATCGGATTTGCAGTCGAGCGCTATCTGGATGCTTTAGAATACGTGAGAAAAGAATTTTAATTACATAAAACACAAAACGTAAAAAATGGACACATTAACCATCGTATTAATTGCAATAGGTGCTCTATTAGTCATCATCATCGTTGCCATGTACAACAGCCTAATCAGGGTAAAGAATGAAGTTGATAATGCCTTTGGCGGGATGGATGCCCAGTTAAAAAAGCGATATGATCTGATTCCTAATATTGTTGAATCAGTAAAACAGTATGCAAGTCACGAGAAAGAACTGTTGACTAAAGTGACTGAACTGCGTGAGCAAGCAAAAAAGAGCGGATTGAGCAATGATGAGAAGGTGACTCTCGATAACAAGATATCTGAATCCTTACGGGGTATAATGGTTTCGGTTGAAAACTATCCTGATTTGAAGGCCAATGAGAATTTCCTCAATCTCGAGCGGACCATGAATGAGGTGGAATCACAAATATCTGCAGCCCGACGAGCCTATAATGCTGCAGTAACTGATTATAACAATGGTATTGAAACCTTTCCTAAAAACATCATTGCAAACATGATGAGACTATTTCGGAAAGAAGTGTTCGTTATACCGGAGGTCGAACGTGAGAATGTTGATGTTAAGAAGTTGTTCAATAGTTAAGGTAGTCACCAAAAATGATGGACAACACTGCTCTTGAACATCTGTATCATGGCGTTCTGAAAGAAACACTGACTTCACTCGAATCGGTCAGAAAGAAGATCTTGCGGCAATACCTGTTTGCTTTATTTGGAGCCATTCTGTTTTTGGTTTCATTGATTCTATATTTCACGAATGTTGGGGAACCAGGTATAGTGATTCCTGTTCTGATCGGCGCTGTATTCATTGCCAGTTTAGTGGTATTTATCCAGGCCATCCGGGGCCAAAAGCGATATAGACTTCGTTTCAAGCAAACGGTAGTCAGAGAGGTGGTGAAAGCCGTAAACCCAGAATGGCACTACGATCCTGATCGCCGCGTTAGTAGTGTTGATTATCGGACAAGTGGCATTTTCAGCAGACCTTATGATAAATATGAAGGAGATGATTACATCAGTGGTGTGATCGATAAGACTGATTTTGAATGCTCAGAGTTGCATACCCAATACGTCACGCATACGACTGATAAAGATGGAAGGCGAAAGGAGCATTGGCACACGATATTTAAGGGCTTGTTCTTCCATGCTGATTTTAACAAACAGTTTCATGGGCGAACCTTTGTACGACCCGATTATTCTGAGCGGCTCTTTGGTAAGTGGGGGCAAAAATTGCAGAAATTCTCTGACAAAGGTGCCCTGGTGAAACTGGAGAATCCGATCTTTGAGAAAGCATTCAAAGTACATTCATCTGATC
>CAYUGX010000119.1:0-13498 GCA_964444375.1 uncultured Porphyromonadaceae bacterium
CTATTTTTTCGTTTTCGTGACCGCCTTTTCGATAATTTCGAGACAAGCCTCCTGAGTTAAGGTTTCAGGATCAGTAGATTTCGGGATCCTATAGTTTTTTTCTTTATAGGAAATATAAGGCCCATACCGTCCACGCAGGATTTTCAGCTCTCCTTCGCCCTCAAAAATAGCGATAACTTTTTTCTTTTCGGCTTCTCTTTTTTCCTCAATTAGTTCGATAGCACGAGCTGAGCTAATTTCATTGGGATCATCAACCCCTTTCTTGAGGGAGAAAAATTTATTGTCATGGCGAACGTATGGACCAAAACGACCAACGCCAACCGTCATCACACTACCTTCATACTCGCCCAATTCACGGGGAAGTTTAAACAACTCAAGGGCCTCCTCGAGGGTAATGGTTTCGAGAAATTGTTCTTTGCGCAGGCGGGCAAAACGGGGTTTCTTGTCTTCACCTCCTTCTCCAATCTGAGCCATAGGTCCGTAGCGACCAATCTTAACGAATATGGGTTCCCCAGTTTCGGGATGATCACCAAGATGTCTTTCGCCTGAGCTTCTTGAGCTGGTTTTGGTGGTCGTTTCAACCCGGTCATGAAAGGGTTGATAAAATGAATCGATCATTTTATGCCATTCGCTATCACCATCGGCAATATCATCGAATTGCTTTTCGACGCTAGCGGTAAAATTGTAATCAAGAATGTTATCGAAATGCTCTATTAGAAAATCATTCACCACCATACCAATGTCGGTTGGGAATAGTTTGGCTTTTTCGTATCGAGCGTTTTCGGTACGTGCACAGCTGACAATAGCTTCTTTTTGCAGTGAAAGACAGTCGAGTGTTCGTGTGATGCCCTGACGATCTTCTTTAACTACGTATTCTCTGTTTTGGATGGTAGAAATCGTAGGTGCATAGGTAGATGGTCTACCAATTCCCATTTCTTCGAGTTTCTTTACCAGACTGGCTTCAGTGTATCGTGGTGGGTATTGGGTGTAGCGCTGCAGGGCTTCAATTTTATCGAAATCAAGTGATTGACCCGCTGATAGCGGAGGAAGTAAACCACTGCCATTGCCATTTCCATTACCCTCCTCATCGGTGCTTTCGAGATATACTTTCAGAAAACCATCGAAAGTAATTACTTCGCCAGAGGCACTAAACAATTCAGGACGATTTGATATGGTGATACTGACCTGAGTCTTTTCGAGTTGTGCATCACTCATTTGTGAAGCTATAGTTCGTTTCCAGATCAGCTCATACAATTTCTTTTCGTTGGCGTTGCCAGGCACCTGAGCTTTGTTGAGGTAAGTCGGACGAATAGCTTCGTGCGCCTCCTGGGCGCCTTTTGCTTTGGTTTTGTATTGTCTGACTTTCGAATAGTTTTCTCCATAGGACGATTCGATCTCTTTTTTGGCAGTATTGATGGCCAGTTGTGAAAGGTTCACCGAATCGGTTCTCATGTATGTGATTCGACCCGCTTCGTACAAATGCTGAGCGAGTGTCATAGTCTGCGCTACTGAAAAACCATATTTGCGACTGGCTTCCTGCTGCAGGGTTGAGGTGGTAAAGGGTGGAGCCGGAGATTTTTTTGTTGGTTTGGTTTCTACGGACGAAACCGAAAACTGTGCCTGCTTACACTGTTCTAAAAAGGCTTCGGCTTCTTTTTTCTCGGCAAAACTCTTATTCAGGGCAGCTTTGAGAACTACCGGATCACCGCTGCGACCTGTGACAATAAAGTGGGCTGTAACGCGGTATGAGGCAGTCGGTGAAAAGGCAATGATGTCTCTTTCGCGCTCAACCAACAATCGTACAGCGACACTTTGAACCCGACCGGCGGACAATGACGGTTTGACCTTTTTCCACAAGACAGGACTGAGTTCAAATCCCACCAGCCGATCAAGGATACGTCGTGCCTGTTGGGCATTGACCAAATTTTGGTCGATTGACCTTGGGTTCTCAATAGCCTTGGTGATGGCTTCTTTAGTGATTTCATGAAAAACGATCCGCCGGGTTTTTTCAGCGGGAATTTCGAGGGTCTCAGCCAAATGCCAGGCAATAGCCTCCCCCTCGCGGTCTTCATCAGATGCTAACCAAACCAACTTGGCTTCTTTGGCTAGTTTCTTTAATTCTGACACGACTTTCTTCTTGTCAGGCGAAACAACGTAGTTGGGGGTGTATTGATTTTGAATATCAATTCCAAATTCCTTCTTAGCGAGATCTCTGATGTGTCCAAAACTCGACTTCACCAAAAAGCCCTTGCCCAGGAATTTCTCTATCGTTTTTGCTTTTGCCGGTGACTCAACAATTACCAGATTATCAACCATATTCTTATCCAGAGATTTTTAAAGTGGCACAAAGTAAAACATAATTTTCATTAATATATATGCGTTATCATGAATAAAGTGGAAAAAACCCTTCGCTTTTTTTTACTTAATTTTGACACAAATTGTTTAAAATGGCCAAAGAAAAGTCGCATCCCTATCGAAAATACCTATTCATTTTCTGGGGACTTTTTATCGCTGGTGCAATAACCCTATTCATTCTCTTCGCCCTGATTTCTAAGGGAAAACTGGGACTCATGCCGAGTTTTTCTGAGTTAGAGAACCCACAAATTAACCTGGCCACCCAAGTCATATCGACTGATGGTGTGGTAATGGGAAAATATTACTGGGGAAATGAGAATAGGACGACTGTGCATTTTCAGGATATTTCACCATACATGATTGATGCCTTGGTAGCGGTGGAGGATGAACGTTTCTACAAACATGCCGGAATTGACTTTCGGGGGCTGCTAAGGGTGGCAATAAAAACGATGCTTTTGGGAAAGGATACCGGAGGGGGTAGCACCATTACACAACAGTTGGCCAAGAATCTGTTTCCGAGAGAAAGGTATAAGAACCCTATAAAGTTCGCGATTCGAAAATTCAGAGAATGGGTGATTGCGGTGAAACTGGAAAAGTCTTTCACCAAGGAAGAGATCATCGCGATGTATTTAAATAAGTATGACTTTTTATACAGTGCTGTAGGAATTGAATCAGCGGCCCGGGTCTATTTTAATACAACACCGGCAGCTTTGAGCCCTGAACAGGCCGCGATGCTGGCCGCCATGGCCAAAAATCCGAATCTGTATAATTACAAGCGATTTCCCGAACAAGCACGTAAACGCCGTGACTTGGTGCTCAGGATGATGAAGAACCAGGGTTACCTTGAACCGGCTTTGGCTGATTCACTCGTGTTAGTGGAACCAGAATTGGACTATCAAAAAGTTGATCACAAGTTGGGATTGGCTACCTACTTCAGAGAATGGTTACGCAATACCATGCAGGATGCCGGACCAAAAAACAAGGAATGGGAAGAGGATCCACTGCGTGGATGGTTGCATAAAAATCGTAAACAAGACGGATCGAGGTACGACCTCTACCGCGACGGATTAAAGATTTATACCACCCTTGATTCACGTATGCAGCAATATGCCGAGGAGGCTGTTGTGGAGCACATTCGCGACGATTTACAACCCTATTTTGATAGAGAGATTAAATCTTTACGTAATCCTCCTTTCGACAATGAGTTTTCAAGATCGCAAATTGATGAGAGTATGGCTTTAACCCGAAGTTGGAGTGAACGCTACCGGGTGCACCGCCTGCAGGGTTTATCAAGAGATTCGATCGACATTATGTTCAATACACCCGCTGAAATGACCGTTTTCAGCTGGAATAATCCCGAGGGGATTGACACCTTGATGACGCCAAATGATTCAATCCTGTATTATAAAAGATTTTTACGGGCTGGCTTTTTAGCAGTTGATCCTCACACCGGATTCACCAAAGCGTATGTTGGTGGTGTGGATTACCGTTATTTTCAATACGACCAGATCATGCAAGGGAAGCGACAGGTGGGATCGATTTTCAAACCCTTTGTCTATACCCTGGCTATGCAACACGGTTATTCACCTTGTTATGAAATCATGAATGTGCCCACTTCGTTCGAGTTCATGAACAATGGTAAACCTGACATTTATACGCCTAAGTTTTCACCAACAGATTGGGATGGCCAGATGGTTACCCTAAAAAGGGGATTATCCAAATCAATGAATCAGATTTCAGCCTGGGTTTTAAAGCAATTCAACCCGGAAGAGGTTATAAATCTTACTCGAAAAATGGGAGTCAAATCAGAAATTTATCCAGGTTGGCCCCTGTGTGTTGGTGCTGCTGAGCTTCCGGTGTATGAGGTGGTTGGTGCTTTTACCACCTATGCGAATAAAGGCATCTGGACCCAACCAATTATGGTAACCCGGATCGAAGATAAGAATGGAAATGTTATATCCACTTTCAGGCCCAAAGAAGAGGAGGCTATCAGTGAAATTGCCGCCTACAAGATGCTCAATATGATGCAGGGAGTCTCACAAGCCAATGGAACGGGGATCAGGCTTCGATTCAAATATGAATTTGAAAACCCCATCGCGGCTAAAACAGGTACAACGAATGACAACGCTGACGGTTGGTTTGTTGGAATCGTGCCGAATTTAGTTGGTGGGGCCTGGGCTGGTGCTGAGGAACAGCGGATACGAATTCAAAATGACCAGATGGGACAGGGGGCCAATATGGCTTTACCAATCTGGGCGCTGTTTATGCAAAAAGTCTATGCTGATAGCACCTTAGCGATATCAAGGGATTCTTTTGATCCACCGCTGAATTTTAATCTCAATTTGGACTGTGAAGCCTTGAATAAGCGCACCCGGGCAAACCGGATCCGGGACGATTTTGATGATTTCTAAATCAGAATAATTTCTCGTAAAGTTCGCCGATGTGTTTAATCGGAATAACGCCGATTCGCAAACTGGAGAAATCGTTTTTTTTCACACTGGCAGCCGGAATAAAAATCTCATCAAAGCCCAGGCGATTGGCTTCAGATACCCTTAACTCAATGCGATTAACTGGTCTGATCTCACCCGATAGACCCACTTCTCCCGTATAGCACGCATTTTGTGAGAGGGCTTCGTTTTTATCTGAAGAAAGAATGGCAGCCATTACAGCCAGATCGGTTGCCGGATCAGTAACTTTTAAACCTCCGGCCATATTCAGAAATACATCTTTTACAGCTAATCTGAATCCGGCTCTTTTTTCAAGTACGGCCAACAACATACTTAATCGCCTGATATCAAAACCCGTTGCCGACCGTTGCGGGGTGGAGTAGGCAGCGGTACTCACTAATGCCTGGGTTTGAATCAGTATGGGTCTGTGTCCTTCTAAAGAAGCAGAAATGGCATTGCCCGAGAGGGGCATATCGCGGTTGGCCAACAGCATCTCTGATGGATTCGAAACTTCGCGTAATCCTCCTTGTTGCATTTCATAGATGCCCAGCTCATCAGTCGACCCAAATCGATTCTTCCTGGATCGCAAAATGCGGTATAAATGATTCTGGTCACCTTCGAAGTGCAGCACAGTGTCAACCATGTGTTCAAGGACCTTAGGACCAGCCAGGTGTCCTTCTTTGTTGATGTGCCCGATGAGGATGACAGGAATGTGACGTTCCTTGGCAACGTACATCAATTGTGCTGTACATTCCCTTATTTGAGTGACTGATCCCGCAGCTGATTCTGCTTTTTCGGTAACCAGGGTTTGAATCGAATCAACAATCACAAGTCGTGGATCAACCTCATCGAGGTGCTTCAGGTTGGTTTCAAGTGAGTTTTCACTGATGAAGTATAGATCGTCGTTCTCATCACCCAGTCTTTCGGCCCGCATTTTTAATTGCTGTTGGCTTTCCTCACCTGAGATATAGAGCGTTTTGATGTCTTGCAGGATCAGTGCCAGTTGCAGCACCAGGGTCGATTTGCCGATTCCGGGTTCTCCCCCAATCAATATAATTGATCCAGGCACAATACCCCCACCAAGTACACGATCGAATTCGTCATTACCGGTTTGTATTCGGCGAATTTCTTCTTTGCTAATTTCGCTCAGTTTTTTCGGTCTGGATGTGAATCCCTGAGCACTTTGGGGCCGCTGGCTGGGGCCACTTGAAATGATTTCTTCAACATAGGTGTTCCACTCTCCACATGCAGCACAGCGGCCGATCCATTTGGCAGCATGGGTGCCACAGGACTGACAAACATAAACTGATTTGGTTTTGGCCATATGATTGAGTGCTTAACGAATGAGTTAAGCCAATGTTATAGCAATCGATTGGTCTCGGTATCCGGAAAGATCAGGGTAGGGTGGTGACTTTTCGCTTCCTCAAAATCCATTGATGCATAGGAGATGATGATCACCACATCGCCAATTTGTACCTTTCGAGCAGCCGGGCCATTCAAACACACATCTCCCGATCCCCGTTCTCCTTTGATTACGTATGTCTCCAGTCTTTCACCATTATTGATATTGACCACCTGTACCTTCTCATTTTCAATAATGTTGGCTGCATCCATGAGATCCTCATCAATGGTGATACTGCCCACGTACTGGAGGTTGGCCTGGGTTACCGTAACCTTGTGGATTTTCGATTTACAGACTTCAATAAACATAATATCATCCCACTTTCGGCTGCAAAGATAGCCATTTTTCAATACATAGGAATGTTGTCAATTAATCGAATTTCGCCTGCGAAAACGGCGATGAATCCCCTAAGCTGGGATCGGGGATTAGGGGATTGGGGATTGGGTAATTGTGTGGTCTGGGTTTGGAGGGTGTCTTCGTTTGCAATGGTGAAATACTCTACTTTGAAGTCTTTTATGTTGTTTAGAGTAGTTATTATTTGCTTTTCGATTTCTTTAGTTTTCCTGCCGGATAAAAAGTCTTGTTGGGCCTTTTGGAGTTGTTGGTAGATTTGAGCGGCCTGTGTTCTATTTTCGTGGGTGAGTCGTGCGTTTCTGGAGCTCATCGCCAAACCATCAGATTCTCGGATGATGGAGCAGGGGATGATCTCAACAGCATGTTTTTCTATTTCTGTTAGCTTTTTGATTATAGCTATTTGCTGGTAATCCTTTTCTCCAAAATAGGCCCGATTTGGTTCGATGATTTCGAAAAGTCGATTTATGACGACTCCTACTCCATTAAAATGACCTGGCCGATGTGCACCTTCCATCACCGTAGCCAAGTCACCAAAATCATATTTTTCTCTGACAGGTTTGGGGTACATTTCATGAGATTCGGGGGCAAAAACCAGGTCTTCATCCGATAGGTGATTGGCCAAAATCCCCAAATCACGCGTTAGATCCCGAGGGTATTTTTTCAGATCCTCCGGATTATTGAACTGAATTGGATTGACAAATATGGAAACTACAACCCGCTGATTTTCCCTTTTTGCTTGCTCAACCAGTGAAAGATGTCCAGGATGAAGGGCACCCATGGTGGGCACGAATCCGACAGTCAGCTCTTTGATGGCCAGCGAAGAAAGGTAATCTTTGGTTTCTGCAATTCCGTGAAGGACCTTCATAAGGGTGCAAAATTAAAAGGAAAGCTAAGTTAAAGAGAAATGATATTAACAAGGTATGGAAATTGTTAATAAGTTGACAATTACCCCATTTTTTTCTAATTTTGCAGGCGAAAAGGAAACTCCGTCGGGATGAATAAACAAAGAGTTCTTTACGTCTCTCAGGAAATCACCCCTTACCTTCCAGAGAGTGAAATGTCGAATATTGGAAGGTATTTACCGCAGGGCATTCAGGAACGTGGAAGGGAGATTCGTACTTTCATGCCAAAATATGGGCATATAAATGAAAGAAGGAATCAATTGCATGAAGTAATTCGCTTATCGGGGATGAACCTGATCATTAATGACACTGATCACCCTTTGATCATTAAGGTTGCTTCTATACAAGCTGCCAGGATGCAGGTTTATTTCATTGATAACGAAGACTATTTTCATAGGAAGGGGGTTTTAGGAGATGACAAGAATGGGCAGTTCGATGACAACGATGAACGTGCCATTTTCTTTGCCCGTGGAGTTTTAGAAACAGTCAGAAAACTGAGGTGGGCTCCAGATCTGGTTCATTGCCATGGAGTTATCTCATCCGTTATACCCTTGTATTTAAAGAAATCATTCTCAGATGACCCACTCTTTGAAGAGGCTAAAGTTGTTGTATCTATTTATGATGATGGATTTGACAAGACTCTTGATGCCACCTTTAAAGAAAAAATTCTGATGGAGGGCATTATTTCGGAGGATGTAGACGTTATTTCCAAACCAACAACAGATCAAGTCAACAAATTGGCTGTAGATTTTGCAGATGGTATTATTTTTGGAAGCCAAAATCTGAGTGAGGAAGTGGTGTCATACGTCAAGAATAGTGGAAAGCCATTTTTGGAATTCCAGGAACCGGAGACCTACATGGATGAGTATGCCAACTTCTATGATCAGGTAATGGCAGCGAACTAAAAACGATTGGATTAAGATGAAATTACATTTGCGCACTGATTTCTCAGGGCTTTTATATTTAGTGATTATTGCACTTGGATTGGCAGGATGGTCATCTTGTGAGAACAGCGATGAATTAGGCTTGGAATTAACAGATGAATCTGAGCGATTTACGTATTATACCGATTCTTCGACTTTAGTCTCGATGAGTACTTTACGACAAGATTCTCTGACCAGCGAAAAACGCAGCGCGGTGTTGCTTGGACAGATGCAGGATCCGGTTTTTGGTGAATCAAATGCTGGTTTCCTCACACAGCTGCGTTTATCATCGAATGATGTTGCATTTGGTGAAAACGTTCAGGTTGACTCAGTCGTATTGATTTTGAAATACTTGAGTTATTATGGTGATACTACTTCGCTTCAAAACATCAGGGTTTTTGAAATGATGGATGATCTGGCTTATGATTCAACCTATTATTCCAATTTGGATTTAAGTACATATTACGATGAGAATCAGGTCATAGGTGAACATAGTTATATGCCAGAACCCAGCCTGGATTCATTGGCTATCCAATTGGATCATTCACTGGGCTATAAAATTCTTGAGTCCGATACCAGTCATCTCTCCAGCAATGCCAGCTTTTTGGAGCACTTCAAGGGACTGTATTTGAAGGCCACAGTGGAATCGGGAAGTGGTGCAATGGTATATTTCAATTTGACTGGCAGTAAGTCAAAAATGAGCTTGTATTATAGTAATTCAGAGAAAGACTCACTCAGCTATGACGTACTGATTAATACCAACTGTTCTTGGGTGAATGTCTTTGATCACAATTATGCAGGTACCGAAGTAGAAGCCCAAATCAGCGATACACTGAGGGGTGAAGAGTTTGTATATGTGCAGGCCATGGCTGGATTACGTGCTGGAGTCGAATTGACTTTCAGCGATAGTCTGCTGTCCAAAATCGATCAAGGCATTGCAATTAATCAGGCAAAATTGATTTTCCCGGTAGCTGATCAGCATATTGATGAGCAATATAGTAAACCAGATGTAGTTAGTATTTTCGCCGCGAAGGCCGACGGAACCAATGAGTTCATCGAAGATATACTCTTGGGTTCATCCTATCACGGAGGAGGATACAGTGATACTGAACGCGGATATGTATTTAACGTATCATTGCATGTTCAGCGATTGCTGGATCCGGATATTGACAAACGCATAGAAAACACCGGTCTGTTTCTTGTTGTTGGTGAAGCGAGAACCACAGCTAGTCGGGTCGTATTGAAAAATGCCATTGGCACAGAAAAGCCGAAATTAGCCATCACCTATACCATTCTTGACTAAGAATATCAATCATTTCATACATTTAGTGTAGGGTTTCCCTGTGATAAATTTGATGGGGATGAAAAAAGTATATCTTTGCTCATAACCATTTTTTTGTAGAACCTTACCGTAATAACCATGTGTGGAATTGTTGGCTACATTGGAAGCAAAGATGCGTATCCAATTATCATCAACGGACTTAAACGACTAGAATACCGAGGGTATGACTCAGCAGGAGTAGCTTTGGTTCATGATGGTTTTAATGTTCAAAAAGTTAAAGGAAAAGTATCAGACCTTGAAACCCTTGGGGTCAGTCAATCAAAAACAGGAACTATTGGTATGGGGCATACCCGTTGGGCCACTCATGGTGAACCCAATGAGATCAATGCCCACCCACATACTTCGTGCCGAGGGCATTTTACCCTGGTGCATAACGGGATCATTGAGAATTATGCCTCAATCAAGAAACACCTGGCATCGCGTGAGATTGAATTTCAAGGAGAAACAGACACCGAGGTGTTTGTAAATCTGATTGAGCACCTTTATTTAGAAGGTGATCTGACTGCAGAGCAAGCGCTTCAAATGGCTTGTCATAAGGTGGAGGGTGCCTATGGCATTGTCGTTGCCTGTAAAAATGAGCCCGACCAGTTGCTTGCTGCCCGAAAAGGCAGTCCCTTGGTTGTTGGTGTTGGCGAGGGTGAATATTACCTGGCTTCTGATGCAACTCCGCTGGTGGAGCACACCAGCAACGTGATCTATCTGAATGACGATGACCTGGCCATCATACGCAGAGATGAATTGGTACTGCGTACTTTGAAACATGACCAGCTTAAACCCAAAGTACAAGAGCTTGATTTATCCATTGGAGAAATTGATAAAGAAGGCTATGAGCACTTTATGCTCAAAGAGATTTTTGAACAACCCCGATCCATACAGGATACTTTCAGGGGACGTGTTTTATCTGATCTGTCAGGCATTCAGTTGGGTGGTTTGCTGGAGGTATTACCGAGATTATATAAAGCCAGGCGAATCATCATAACTGCTTGTGGAACATCCTGGCATGCAGCACTTGTTGGTGAGTACTTTCTTGAAGAATTTGCGCGGGTTCCAGTTGAAGTAGAATACAGTTCTGAATTCAGATACCGAAATCCGATTCTGAACGGTGAAGATATCATAATTGCTATTTCTCAAAGTGGTGAAACTGCAGATACTTTAGCAGCCATCAAATTGGCCAAAGAAAAGGGAACCACCGTATTGGGTATATGCAATGTTGTGGGATCCAGCATTCCGCGTGAAACGCATGCTGGTGTATACACCCATGCCGGACCTGAGATTGGGGTGGCCAGTACCAAAGCTTTTACAGCTCAAGTGACTGTACTGTTCATGATGGCACTGCTTATTGGAAGAAACAATGGACAGCTGTCCCAAGAAAAGTTTGAAGCTTTAATTGCCGAATTAGTTAACATCCCTGACAAAATTGAAGAAGTGCTGGCAACTGAGACCCAGATCAAGAAGCTGGCCGAGGTGTACAAAGAATCAAATAATGCACTTTACCTGGGCCGTGGGGTTTTCTTTCCGGTTGCTCTGGAGGGTGCCCTGAAGTTGAAGGAGATATCTTATATCCATGCCGAAGGCTATCCGGCAGCAGAAATGAAGCATGGTCCAATTGCTCTCGTCGATGAAAACATGCCGGTGGTAGTGGTGGCTACGAAAGACCAGACCACGGAGAAGGTTATGAGCAACATCCAGGAGATCAAGGCCCGTAAAGGCCGGGTTATTGCTATTGTTACTCGTGGTGATACCGAAATCAACAAGATGGCCGATCATACCATTGAGGTGCCTGAATCATTCCCCGAGTTTTCCGTATTATTGGCCGTCGTTCCTTTACAATTACTAGCGTATCACATTGCTGTACTTAGAGGATGTAACGTTGACCAGCCTAGAAATTTAGCCAAATCAGTAACCGTTGAATAGATGAGTTCCAAATCACTGTATCGATCATTAAAATCAGATGAAATTACTCGACTTGAGCAACAGGGCTGCTCGGCAGAAAACTGGTCGACCGTTGAAGTGAAACCTGATTTTTCACCCCAGTTTGTCAGTGATTGCCATTTCAGCGGAACTGTGCGTCTGGGGAGTCTCGGTGAAACCGTTACTTTCTCTGGTGGGGTGCACCGACCGGCTTCATTGAAACAGGCAACTGTGCACAATTGCATCATCGGAGACCGGGTATATATTGCCGGTGTACACAATTATCTCGCCAATTATGAGATTGGCGATGAGGTAGTTATTGAAAATTGTAACCGGATTGTCACCGATGGCGAAACATCTTTCGGAAATGGTACCTCCATCCCGGTTTTAAATGAAACCGGTGGACGTGAAGTGCCCATGTTTGACGAGCTATCAGCTCATTTGGCTTATATTTTGGCACTCTATAGACACCGGCCAAAAGCCATTGAAAAGATTAGGCTGATGATCAAAGCCTGGTGCGATGATAAAAAGACAGATCGTGGCTATATCGGATCTGGAAGCCGGATCATTAATGCAGATGTGATCAGAAATGTATGGATTGGTGAACAATCGGATATTGAAGGTATTCGCAAACTGGAAGAGGGGTCAGTCAATTCGAATCCAGATGATCCGGTTTTTATTGGCCCAGGTGTGCATGCCAGTCATTTTATTGTTTCTTCTGGATCTCGTGTTAGTGATTCGACGCTCATCGACCATTGCTTTTTGGGGCAGGGTGTTGAATTGGGCAAGCATTATTCAGCTGAAAACTCATTGTTCTTTGCCAATTGCGCCGGTTTTCACGGGGAAGCCTGTTCGATTTTTGCTGGTCCCTATACCGTTACGCATCATAAATCAACTCTTTTGATTGCTGCCTACTACTCTTTCCTGAATGCCGGTAGTGGATCAAACCAGAGTAATCACATGTACAAACTTGGTCCGATTCACCAGGGGATCGTCGAGCGGGGTAGCAAAACAACAAGTGATTCATATTTGTTGTGGCCTGCCAAGGTAGGACCTTTTACCCTGGTTATGGGGCGTCATTATAAGAATTCAGATACCGGTAACCTGCCATTCTCGTATCTGATTGAAAGCAATGATGAAAGTGTTTTAGCTCCGGCTGTTAATCTGCGTTCTGTGGGAACGATACGGGATGCCCAGAAATGGCCGAGGCGAGACAAAAGGAAAGATAAGCAAAAGATCGATCTGATCAATTTCAATTTGCTCAGTCCTTTTACCATTCAAAAGATGGTGGCGGGACGAAAAATTTTACGCGGGTTGAAAGGAAGTTCAGGCCGACAATCTGAATATTATCTCTATGAGAACTGTAAAATCCCGGGGAAAGCACTCGAAAGGGGGATTCATTTATATACTATGGGTCTGCACAAGTTCTTAGGCAATTCATTGATATCCAGATTAGAAAGACGAAAAGTGAAGAATGCAGATGATTTATTCGTCAAACTGGAAACTTGCCACCGTTTTGGTGCTGGGGAGTGGGTTGATTTGGCTGGGCTTCTGACACCAAAGAAACTGGTCGAATTGTTGCTCGATCGAATTGAAACCAATAATGTGACCAGTCTGGGTGCCATCAGAAAAGAATTTGAAACGTGGCATAAAGACTATTACGAAATGGAATGGACCTGGGCAAAAAAGGTACTTGAAGACGAGTTTGGTATTCCGATCTCGAAATTCGAAGAGGAGGATATCATCCGGATCATCAAGACCTGGCAAAAGGCTGTAGTTGATTTGGATGAATTGCTTTATGAAGACGCCAGAAAAGAGTTTGCTCTGAGTTCACAAACGGGTTTTGGAGTTGATGGATCAGA
>CAYUGX010000120.1:0-13450 GCA_964444375.1 uncultured Porphyromonadaceae bacterium
TGGCTGTCGACAATAATCTGTGCCAATGGTTTGATAATACTATCCTCAATGCCTTCATCAATGGTATAATGTATGAACCACCGAAATAGCTTCCGGGCGATATGCTGGGCACAGGCTTCTTGTTGGAATATGACATCAATTAAATCAGCATATTCGTCCGCACCATTTTCGGAGATTACGGCGTTGTTAAATCGATGAGATAATACTTTGTCACCCTTGGTATGTGCCCAATTCTTATACTCAACAGCTATGGTTCCCTGGTCTCTGTCAGACAGGATGCGCCAACCCGATAGAATCTTGGACATCTCTGTAATGTCATGCTCAGTGAAAGTGGTATAGTCTCCCGGACCGGCTAGATCTCCCTTACCCACCGTAAATAATTCAAGTAATTCTCTGGCGTAGTTTTCATTGGGTGCATTCTTGGTATTTCTTGCACCGTCGAGGTAAAGCAACATCCCAATATCCAGCGATATGTCCTTGGTTAGTTCCTTGAAGTTATCCAGAGATGACTTTCGGATTAAATTATAATACCAATAGTTGATCTCAGCCAAAGCAAAATCTGATACAACAAAATGATTGTGCCAAAATAAGGCAAGTTTTTCCCTGATGCTGATCTGACCGGTATGAAACTGCAAATAGGTCCAGGCCAGAACCGATTGCCTGCGATAGTTTTTGATTTTGTTTTTATCTGCTGTGGGTAGACCGGGATCGCCAAAGGGATTTGCCTGTATCCAGGTATTCCCAAATTTCACTTCCGGATCATCAATATGCCCTCTGGCTGAGCCATCAGGAACATGCTTCAGTGGTGGATCTGGTAAGGAATTCTCTTTGAATAGGGCTTCAATACAAGTGCGCATACCCATTTGTGCAGCCTCCTTAATCATTCCCGGAGATGGCCCAAATGTTGTCCTCCTTAGCAGATGAGCTGCATTCCTGAAGGTCCACTCGCCGCTGTACGGCTTTAGTGCATCACTTGTTTTCAATCTCAATTCGATAGTTTGAGGTTATTACTACCCTCAAAATACGATCTTAAAATGATAATAGGAAATTCTGTGCGTAGGCTCCCAACAAGGTACACACGGTTTTTAATTTACGCCTTGACAAGCTGGATCTTATGCAGCTGAGCAAAATCTCTGAAGACCTTCGATAAATCACCTAAGAGCAGCATATTGTGGTGTCCCTGCACTGAACTGGCTTCTTCACGGTCGGTGATACTGATCTCCACATTGGTGGCACATCCTACCAGTTCCTGATGCGATTTGAATACTTTACCTGAGTAAACATCCAGTTTGGGCTCTTTGCCAGAGTAATAATGAACCATAGTCACCGGATCATCCGGCTTCCAGAATACCTGGATGGCACAGCTGCCTTCATTGGTATGCAGGAAGCGAGTCAAGCGGTAACTCATATCCTCACCATCGGGACCCTGCAATTTTGTAGGGCAGGTGCAGTGTGAAGCATAATAGCGGTTCTCTTCGGTATTGAAAGCCGGGTTATGTTGGAAACCAGGTTGCCCACAGACCGCCTGAACCAGCATTTGACCATAGGCGGCATTCATGTCATTTTCGCAAATGGCCGGAATTAATTGACTGTTGAGCATCGAGAATCCGATACAGGGCTTTAGCATGCCTCTTCGAAGGCAGTTCATGGTAACGGCATTGGCCTGATGCTCTTCAAGCAACTGCCTCAATGCAAAATAGGCGCGGGTAGCATTTTCCATGGCCTCACGTGATACCTTATTGATATCGCTTGCTTTATTTGAAATACCGTTTATGAAGTCTTTTGCTTCCTGGTTAATTGCCACACTGTGGAAACCTTCAGCATACTCGTCGAAGAGCACAGGTTTTACAGTGATACCTAAAAATGGTTCTACGCTTTGCTTTCGTCCTTTCTGTTCGGTAATGCTCAACAGAGCAGATTGCTTCAAGACCTTCCTCGCATTGATCATCCGCATCCCAGATTCAATGGCTTCAAAGTCCTTTTTTGCCTGAATAAAATAGATACCTGGTCGTTTGTATTGCTGGATAGAGCCATGTTTTACACCCAGCTCGATATAAAATACCGAAGGAATGCCTAAATCTTCGGCGTTTTTCAACAGCGTATCAGCCAGCGGTAGAGACCAATTGTGAAATAAGACCAGCAATAAGCCATCAACAGGATCCGACTTCAATTCAGAAATCACTTGTTGCATACCCTGCTCATCGGGAATTGCCGTACGATCAACATCAATTCTCATATTTAGTTTTGAGCTGATCGCCTGCAATTCGGAGGTAAATAATTTTTGGTGCCCTTCCGCATCAAATTCGGTCCCTGGCCAACTCCACCATCCGTCAGGGTCATCAGCCATTGATTTGGATGGGGGATAGATAAACAAGGTTCTGACTTTTGCGCCAGGGTTTGATAACATTGTTGGGACTTCCATCGGTGAACCAAACAAGTTGACTAGGGGCAGGGCTGATATACCCAAGGTGGCGATTCCCGATCGGGTAATAAACTCTCTACGGTTACAACCGCAAGAACAGGTGAGGGCTAATTTACTCTTCATGGAATTTGGTTTAGTCTTAAGACCAAAGGTAGGGAAAGAAAGGTGAACTGTCGCCTGGTCATGAGCATGGTACTTTCGTCAGGTCTGATGGCTCAGTTTCAGGGCGAATTGAAAACAGCAAACGTATATGCACACTCGTTATCGAACAGTCTTATGGGCGAACCCACGTAATGTGAAACAAAAATCTACCTGCCGCCTTCGTATGATGAGGTCCTGTCAAGAAGAGAAGAAATTGAGCACCTACCCATTTATCGTCATCTGAATAGGAGAGGAGGAAAAAAGGAAGGGCCGATAGGCTACATTAGCGTTGGAACAATCATTTATACAAAGCAATAGTTCTGCAGGAGGTGATTGGGATTAAAAGTTCAATGAATCATCCCAATCATCTCCTTGAAATTGCTCAGTGAAGATAACTGTGTTCCTGATCTTTTTTTTGTATTTTAAACACCTGAACCCAAAACAGTTATGAAATAGATTTCTTAATCCTGTTATTATGCAGATACATGCAGAAGTTCTTAAAGCTATTTCAACGCTAATGAAAGGTGAAGCAGATCCTTTTTATCTGTATGATAGTGAAAAAATTAGGGCGCAATGTGCTCGATTTAAGGCAATCCCTTACCCTGAAAAAAAGGTTCATTTTGCTACCATGGCCAATATCCATCCAAGGGTACTTGAATATATTAAAGCGGAGGGCTTGGGAGTATTTGTGAATTCATTGATTCATTTAAAACAAGTACAAAAAGCTGGTTTTGACTCAAAGTCAATTATTTTCACCGCATCAGGACTTTCCCCAAAAATAATGCGACACATTCAGGAGGAGAAAATCCAGGTGAACCTTGATTCTGTGGGTCAACTAGAACAATGGGAGAGGCTGTTTGCGAACTCAGAAATCGGCTTGCGTTGCAATATTGGTGATCAAATTAATCCGAAAGAAACGCATGCCGGGTTTTTCCTCGGATCGCAAAGCCGGCTGGGATTGTCTATTGAAGAGCTGAATCGAATCAAAAGGAACCCTCGGATAAAGGGATTGCATGTGTATGTTGGCACTGATATTATGGATGTCGAGTATTTCATAAGCTGTTATGAAAAGCTCTGTCAACTTGTCGATCTGTTTCCTAATCTCGAATACCTCAATTTTGGTGGTGGTTTTGGAATCAAAGAGAATGCACAAGATTCTTTCCCAATGAAAGAATATGGACATCGAGTCACTGAACTGATGGAAAGAGTTTCGACAGACAAAAAGAAGAACATCAGGCTCATCCTAGAACCAGGCCGAATTATCACCAGCGGATCAGGATATTTTGTATGCTCAGTCACCGATGTTAAAGTCAGAGGATCAAAAACCTTTATCGGAGTAAATGCTTCGTCGGTCCAATTTCCCCGACCTTTGATGTATCCCGAAACAGCTAAACATCCAATTGCCATCATCAGAAATGGCAGGCAGTTATCTTCAACCGTGAATTCACTGAGTGCGGTCTGTGGTTGTTCAACCTACTCAAGAGATTACCTTCTTGACAATGTAGACTTACCACCCATCGATATTGGAGATACCCTCGTTTTAGGGAATGCCGGAGCCTATTCAGCCTCTTCGTATACTGAGTTTTTGGGCTTCACAAAGCCAAAAGAGTTTTTTATATGAAAATCGAATCGATTGACAGAAAAAGAGATTACAAAACCTTTTCCAGGGCAGCCAAGGATGTGTACAGCAATTACCCGCACTTTCGTGATACTGAAAAGAGTATCGAGAAACTACTAGTCAAGGGAGACTCAGGTTTTCATCAACATGCGGCTGTAAAGTGTTTTATTATTCGAGACCAGAACGACCTGATTGGTCGGTTTTGCCTGATCAATGATACCAACCTGGCCGAATATGTCCAAGTTGCTTTCTTCGAAGCACAAGAAGGCTTGGGAGATGTCTATGCCAAAATCAAATCAATTGCACGGAAGATCTATCCAGATTGCACGAAAATCGTGGTTGGGCTGAACGGACATCTGAATTATGGAGCAGGATTCTTACTCAATCGTTTTGATGAACCACCTCTCTTTGGACTCCCATACACCCCCCCTTATTACCCTAACTATTTCAAAGATCTTACTGAACACCGGATGTTTACCTTTCGCCAATCCATGAAAGAGTATTTTGAATGGGCAGATTCAAGTCAAATCAAGAATAAAATGGATGGGCTTAGCATTCGAACTATGGATAAGGGCAATATCAAAAAAGAATCAGCTATCTATACCCGGTTAAATAATCAATGCTTTGTCAAGCATCCATATTGGGCAGACCGCGACGATCGTGAAGATCTTGAATTATTTTATCCCTTTCGATTTCTACTTAAAAGTGAACACTTGATTTTTGCCGAATTCGAAGGCAAGCCAGTGGGTTTTTTTCTATGGTACCCCGATTTCAATCAGCTCGTTAGGTCACATCGTGATTTAAATATCAAAGATGTCATCCGCGTTAATTTAAAGGCCCCAATCGATGCCTTCAGGTTCACCGAGATTGGTATACTTCCTGAGTTTCAAAGAAGTCCAGTGGCTATGGCTATGCTCGTAAAAGCTAATCCCTACCTGCGAAAGGCAGGTTTTAAGTTCTGTGAAGGAGGTTTTATTTTTGAGCAGAACAGGGCCTCAGTACTATTTGCCACTCGCCTGATGCAAAGAAGCTCCAGTTTAATTACCGATCCATATAGAAGATTTGCTGTTTACGAAGACCGGCTATGAGTATCCAGTTTACCATATCAAAGACGGCAAATGACCTGCCGGATAAGTGGGACGACCTATGCACCGATTACTTCCAAAAAAAAGAGTTTCTTAATCATGCTGAGCGATATAACCCTTGTGGTCAGCGCTATTATTATTGCAGTGAGCATGAAAGAGTGCGGTCAGCTGCCGTGGTATATACACTCAATCTCGACCTGCTGACCTTCCTAAGAATTCGTAGTCCGATGAAGATGCACATCATTGGTATTCCCTGCTCTGTTTCCTGTTCGGGCCTAATCGGAGAACAATCCTTTGCGAATCAGTTAGCTGACCACATCTACAATAACGAAAAAGGACTCATCCTGTCATTAAATCTATCCAGTCTGAATAGCCGAAAAATGGCCAGAGGGCCAACATTACCGGCGGTTATCTTGTCACGATCTTTTCAGAATTTCGATGCCTATCAGAATAGTCTTCGTGCACACTACAGAAGACGGATGAAAAAGATACTAAACCAGTCGGCAAAACTGAAAATAGAAACCACTTCCTGTCAAACATATAATCAGGAAATGCATGATCTATACTTGGAAGTATTTAAACGGAGCTCAGGTAAACTTGAAAAACTGTCACTCGATTTTTTCCGAAACCTCCCACGTAACTTTGTGCTGAGAACATTCAAAGCTGAACATCAACTGGCCGGCTGGTCCATTAGCCTATTCGCACACGGTTGTCAGTACTTCTTTATGGGAGGTTTGGATTATCAGTTGAATGAGAAAAATGCCACCTATTTTAGGATTTTGCTTGAGATTGTTAAAGAAGGAATAGATAATCAGGCTATTGTCATAGATTTTGGACAAACCGCTGAAATACCTAAAATGCGTCTAGGTGGAGAACTTTCTCCTCGTTTTATAGAGGCTAAGCATACATTTCGGCCGGTAAATGGTATGCTACGAATGAGTCAGAAGCTACTAGGCTACAACAAAGACTTTTCAAACACACACGTTTTCAACTCATAGCCATGCGAATACTTCTGGTACGTCCGGCCCCAGATTCAGAAACCATCGGTTTGCAGCACGTAATGGTTGTCGAGCCATTAGAGTTAGAGATTCTTGCCGCATTGGTTCGCGAAAACGATGAGGTATTCCTGGCTGACTTGATTATCGAAAAGAAACCCTTTGAGTATTTTGTTCAGGCAATTAAACCAGACATCGTTGGATTTACCGGATACATAACAAATGTGACTACTATCGTTAACTATTGCATTGAAGCAAAGACCATCAATCCCGATATCATATCTGTTATTGGTGGAGTACACTGCGAAGTATGTCCAGAAGATTTTGATACCCCGGCTGTCGATTACCGAGTGGTTAGAAACGCTACCCGGGCTTTCCCTCAGTTACTTGACTATATCGAGAATCGTAGTGGGTTCCCAGAGGGGGTGCTGAAGTCTAACGAAACAAATAAGCCCGACAACCTGCCAGATTGGGACTTTTACATGCCCCTGCCAAATCGCAACCTGACCCAAAAACATCGCAGTAAATATTTCTACATTTTTCAAAATAAGGTGGCACTAATCAAGACCTCATTTGGCTGTCCGTATACCTGCTCATTCTGTTTTTGCAGATCAATTACAAACGGGAAATATGTCCGCCGCCCTTTACCAGATGTAATCAATGAACTAAATAAGATTCGGGAAAAAGAAGTCTATATTGTTGATGATGACTTTCTGGTTGATGAGAAAGTGCTATCAGAATTCATCCTTTTGGTGAAAGAATCCGGGATAAGGAAAAAATATCTTATATACGGACGAGCAGATTTTATTGCCCGAAATAAAGCCCTAATTGCTGACTTTAAATCAATTGGTCTAAGTACAATCATTGTGGGGTTCGAGTCATTCAGAGAGGATGAACTGGATGCGTTTCAGAAGCATTTGAATATTGATGACAATCACAAGGCCATGGCCATACTAAATGAATTGAAAATTGATTGTTTTGCTACGCTGATTCTGTCTCCAGACTGGGGTAGAGCTGAATTCGACCAATTGATAAAGCAAGTGAGAAAACTTGGGATACATTTCGTCAATCTTCAGCCCTTGACACCGCTGCCAAAAACTGGATTACTCATTGATGATAACGAATTGCTTATCCCTCGAAGCGATTTCTCAAAGTGGGATTTAGCCCATGTTATGATTAGGCCGACTAAAGTCTCGGTTGCTCAGTATTACCGTGAGATTCAAAGAGCCTACAACAAAATCGTATTTAATCCTCGGATAATGCATAAATACCCATTCGCATATAATCTGAAAATGCTAATTAAAATGGTTCAGGGAAGCCGAAAAGTGAGTGCACAATATCGGATGAAAATTAAAGAAGCTGAGCAACATGCCTAAGATCCTCTTCATACAACCTACCCAGTATGCTCGAAATGGAAAGCTTTGTAAGCAAAGACGAATTCATCTACCCGGACTGTCTTTCCCGGTACTGGCATCCTACTTGCCTTCACATTGGGAAAATGAGCTGTGCCTCGAAGTTATCGAAAACGTTCCATTTGATTCAGATGCAGATTTAATTGCTATCGGGACAATGGGGCATACCATCTTTCGCGGTCTTGAGATTGCTGCTGAATTTAGAAAAAGGGGGAAAATAGTAGTCTTGGGTGGATACATGGCCTCAATTGCAGTTGATGAAGCTGTAAAATATGTTGATTCAGTAGTAGTTGGTGATGCTGAAATTGCCTTCTTGCAACTGCTGACCGATTTTGAAACTAAAGGCAAATTACAAAAGGTTTACAAGGCACCTATCTGTAATCTGGATAATCTGCCAGTTCCTAGATATGAATTGCTGACCCAAAAACCCATTGGCAATATGCTGCCTGTTCAGGCCGGAAGAGGCTGTCAGTATACCTGTTCTTTCTGCTCAATTGCTTGCTTGTATGAGGGCAAATATATGTTTAGAAAAGTGGAGGAGGTTATTCGCGACATCAAGGTCATTAAGGGTCTGGGTTACAATCGATTCTATCTGATCGATGATAATATTGCTGCTAACCCATCGTACTTGAAAGAATTATGTCGAGAGATTATTCCACTGAAGATGACCTGGGCTAGTCAATGTACCCTGCAACTTGCCGGTAATGCTGAATTACTTGATCTGGTAACAAAATCCGGATGTGATCTGATGAGTTTTGGCGTGGAAAGTATAAATCAGGCATCACTTGATGAGGTGAATAAATCTTGGGTGAAGGCAGCTGATCACCCAAAGAATATCAGAATTTTGAGTAAGGCCGGAATTGCTGTAAGCACTGAGATGGTTATCGGAACCGATAACGATACGGTGAAAACCATTGAAGATACAGTCAGTTTTGTGAACTCATGTAAAATTCCACTGCCACGTTTCTACATTTTAATGCCAATCCCTGGCTCTCCGTTTTATGCCCAGATGAAAAAGGAAGACCGCCTGTTAACTGAAGATTTCTATGAATATGACGGATCCAGGTGCGTTTTCAAACCCAGGCTGATCGATCCCGATGAACTCAATAAAAAGTTTTGGTGGCTGAATGATCAGGTGTTCTCTATAACGAGCATATTTCATAGAACGATATTCAACCCAACACTTTGGAAGAATCCGAAAATACTGATGTTATTATTGTATGTGAATTTTCATTACAGGCGGTATATTCGCAAAAGGGTGGTACCTAATATTTATTGACCTGATAGATTTGCGACCAGGTGAATGTGGCCTGAGTCATTGCGATGAGCAAGTGCAGAGGCGACGAAAAAGTTCAAAGATAAATTAGTAAATTTACAGGTTAGAAAATTGTTGAATTTCATAATAAGAAGCATATGTCAGGTCACAGTAAATGGTCAACGATTAAGCGGAAGAAGGGCGCTGCTGATGCCAAGCGTTCAAAGATGTTTTCCAAGGTTGTTAAAGAAATTATGATTGCTGCCCGTGAAGGGGGCCCGGATCCCGATATGAATCCGAAATTGCGACTGGCAATTGCCAATGCAAAAGGGGTCAATATGCCGAAAGATAATGTGGCTCGAGCAATCAATAAAGCAAGCAGTGATGAGGCCAGACTGGAAGAAATGACCTTTGAGGGGTATGGTAATGGGGGTGTGGCCGTATTTGTTGAATGTTTGTCTGACAATCACCTGCGGACAGTGGGAAGTATCCGCTCGATCTTTAATAAGCGAGGCGGAAATTTGGGAACGAACGGTTCACTCAGCTTCTTATTTGATAGAAAAGGGGTATTTGAGATTCCATTGGGAGATTTGGACCCCGACGAATTTGAACTTGAAATTATTGATGCTGGTGTGGAGGAAATAGAATTGGAAGATGATCGTTTTACAGTTACCTGCGCTTTAGAGGATTTTGGTAATGTTCAGAAGAAGCTTGAAGAAATGGGTATTGAGCCTGAAAATGCTGAGCTACAACGTATACCAAATAGCACCAAAGACGTGGATGTCGCAACTGCCAAGTCGCTGATGAACATGATTGAGGCCTTTGAAGAAGATGATGACGTGCAGGCTGTATATCACAATTTAGAATTAACAGATGAAATTGCCCAAGCACTTTCTGAATAAGGTTATATTGTTTCTGGGGATACTCATTGCTGCAAATGTGTCTGATATTTCTGCTCAGGAAATAGGTGAGCTTAATAAAAACACCCCGGATTCTTTGCAGCAGATACTCAAACAGATGGAATCAGATGCCAGTCCTGGACGGGTTCAGATCCTTCCCGATGATCCCCGTATCCTGGATTTACTTTGGAAACATGTCAATTACAATGACTCAATCGGAATTTGGGGCTATAAAGTGATTATCTACAACGGCAGAGATCGACACCAAGCCAATGAAGCTCATGCGAAATTCCTGAATGCTTTTCCCAATCTGGAGGTACCTAACGGTGTCTATTATCCTGAACCGCCTGACTTCAGGACCATGGTGGGGGCGTATCGAACAAAAGAAGAGGCGTACGCCCTTCAGCAAAAAATTAAATCCGTTTTCGAATTCTGCTACCTCGGTTGGGTGCGATTAGAAAAGGGAGAGCTCGATTGAGCTCAGCTATTTTTCTATTTTTGCGAAAAACTTTGTGAATGAGTGATCCCATCAAGCATGAATGTGGTATAGCAATGATCCGATTGCTGAAGCCATTGGAATACTATCGCGTCAAGTATGGTACATGGATGTATGGCCTAAATAAGCTGTATCTACTGATGGAGAAACAGCACAACCGAGGTCAGGACGGAGCGGGAGTGGCCAACCTAAAACTGGATCTCGATCCAGGCAAACCCTATATTTTTCGTCATAGAACGAATGAACGAGAACCCATTCGTCGTGTTTTCGAAGCCATCAACAATGAATTTGCCTGGTCAGTTGAAAATCCAGAGCAATTTAATGATCCGAAATTTGCCTACGAGCATTTTCCTTTTGCCGGTGAGTTGTTCCTCGGGCATTTACGCTACGGAACCTTCGGACGGAATAATATCAATTCGGTTCACCCAGTTATACGATCTAACAACTGGAAATCACGTTCTCTTGTACTGGCCGGAAACTTTAACCTGACCAATGTTGATGAGCTGTATGAGAACTTACTGGAAATAGGACAGCATCCCATCGACTATAGTGATACAGTGACCATGCTTGAGAACGTGGGCCACTTTTTGGATGATGAGGTCGAACGGCTTTACCGGGAGCTCAAATCCAAAGGCTACAATAAATCAGAAATATCACCCATTATTGCTGAACGATTGGATGTGCCAGCAATTCTAAAAGAATCGTCAGAAAGATGGGACGGTGGCTATGCAGTAGGTGGATTAATAGGACATGGAGACGCTTTTGTGATGCGGGATCCCAACGGAATTCGTCCGGCATTTTGGTATCAAGACGATGAGCTTATTGTGGTAGCCTCCGAGCGCCCGGTGATACAAACCGTTCTTGATGTTCAGGCAAATACCATTAATGAAGTGGAACCCGGCCATGCACTCGTAGTTAAAAAAAACGGGAATGTTTCAATGAATTCCATCCGGCAGGGAGAGAAAAAAACAGCCTGCTCTTTTGAACGGATATACTTCTCAAGAGGATCAGACAAAGATATTTATCGGGAGAGAAAGAAACTTGGCGAACTGCTGGTACCCCAAATTCTGGATGCCGTTGACCAGGATTTGCAAAACAGTGTATTCAGTTATATTCCCAACACCGCTGAAACTGCTTTTTATGGCATGGTTGAGGCCCTGACTGACTTCTTAAATCAGCAAAAGAAGGAGCAATTGATTCAGAAGTGCAATCCAGACCGGGTTGATAAAATTCTGAGCTGGGGTATCCGGGTAGAGAAGATTGCCATCAAAGATGTGAAACTCAGAACTTTCATCACACAAGACCAAGACCGGGATGATTTGGTTGCCCATGTGTATGACATCACCTATGGCACCGTTAGGAGACAAGAAGATAACCTGGTTATTATTGATGATTCCATTGTGCGTGGCACCACACTGAAGCAAAGCATTATTAAAATCCTTGATCGTCTGAAGCCCAAAAGTATAGTCATCTTATCTTCCTCACCTCAAATCCGTTATCCAGATTGTTACGGTATTGACATGTCAGTGCTCGGCGATTTCATCGCTTTTAGGGCTGCCATCGAATTGCTGAAAAACACCGGGAAAGAACAGGTAATCAATCAGGTCTACAATAAATGCAAGGCCCAGCAAAACTTCCCAAAAGAGGAGATTACTAACTACGTAAAGGAGATTTATGATCCCTTCACTGATCAGGAAATTTCTGATCAAATTTCACGGATGCTCAAGACAAACACTATCGAAGCCGACGTCAAGGTGGTATATCAAAGTGTTGAAAATCTTCACAAAGCCTGTCCAAACCATTTGGGAGACTGGTACTTCACAGGCAATTACCCAACACCTGGTGGTAACAAAGTAGTCAATAACTCATTCATCAATTACATCGAAGGCAGACAAGAACGAGGCTATTAGTTGATTAGTAGATTAGTGGACTAGTGATTCGTCTCTCGCCTCTCGCCTCTCGCCTCTCGCCTCTCGTCTCTCGTCTCTCGTCTCTCGCCTCTCTCTTACTTGCTTTCGTCTGCTTTTTTCTTTCTGGCTTGAAGAATACCTTCTCTGAACCAATTGGGGAAACGAACTCGAATGTGGCGTAAGTGGAAGGGTCTGATTCTGAGATTGTCACGAATGTACGAAACAACATGGCGACTGATCTTCTTTTCGTATATGTCTTTTATGGTGATCAGGATTCCTGTCTCCTCCACATCTCCAAATTCATCGTTAATCGAAGTCCCAAAGGTTTTCATGGTGGGTGACAATCCCATGTACGAATTGATCAAAGGAGGAATCTTAAGACCGAGGGTGCGAATCTCCTTAGACAGAATTTTGTAATCTTCCTCGTAATTTTTACCCGAAAAAATGGGATCAACATACTCCAAATCTTTTGGAGTAACCAACGGGTTAAGTGCTGTACAGAGTTGATCAGGATCGGGGAAATGCTTATTGAGGAAATACAAGATCATGTCACGACCTTTTCGGTTGTAGTGCGTGTACATGGTCACCTTACCAAAAAAGAATTTCGCATGTTCGTAATGGAGGCAAAGTGCACCGAGACCATCCCACAAATTATCAAGGGCATACATCCCTTTTCTGGCCAACCGTGATGATTGGTACATCGGTTGAACGAATGAGCGACCCAGCTCAATGGTATAGGGTAAGTACTCTTTCTTGAATTGATCGCTCAGCTTAAATAAATGACTAGTAGCTAATTTTTCATCAACATTTTTACTGGTGCAGTCAATTTCGTTGCAAACAAAATAGCGGTATCCACCTAGAATTTCTGATTCATTTGGATCCCAAACGATGAGTTGATGATATGGCTTATCGGCTGTATCATAGTGGTCAATGTCAACCGGTTGACCGGTTCCACCTCCAGCTTCACGGAATGAGATTTCTCGAAGCCGACCGACTTCTTGCATGAGATTAGGAGCTTCATGAGCAGTGAAAATGAAAATTTGGTTGCCCGAATAGTTGGTTTCCCGAAGGTATCGCTTTTTGGTCAACTCTTTTTTCAAGACCTCCCGGTCAACTGGCGGTATGGGATCTACTATTTGCATGCGCCTATACATGTGCAACTGTTAAAATTACACTTTTTTACTGAGACCGTAAACCTGTTTTTTAACCACCTGTGC
>CAYUGX010000121.1:0-1867 GCA_964444375.1 uncultured Porphyromonadaceae bacterium
TTATCACCGGTTCGAGTATATACACGCATGTCTTAATTTTAATGTATGAATATTTTTTGTCGACCCAATAGGCCTATATGATTTCTAACACATAGAATATACATTCCGGCTGGGATTCTTGTTCGATCAAGCACTAAAGTTTTTTGATCTGCCATTTGATCGTATTTCCATGTTGCAACCGGGATGCCAGAACTGCTGTATAGCTCAATGTCAACCTGGGAGCTGGTTTCATTGAGTTGAACGGTAAGCATCGTCTGAGCCGGATTGGGGTACACCTGTAGTTTAAGAGCAGTTTTTTTCTTGTATTTTTGCCCTGATAACGCTTGATTCGGTAAACGAATATTGAGCAAATAGCCACCACTTTGCTGAGCGTATGTCAGTTCGCCTTCTGGCCTCAGCGAAGCTAGCTCAATAACCTGGTTGGTTTCAACAAACAAACTTATGTCGTGATAGCGCAATCCGGATGGAATATCAGAATAGTCAATTTCAATAATCATTTGACCATCTGTAACGGTGTGATTTATATTTACTAAATCCCTCACAAGCAGGTACTCAAACACTTCAACCGCCCCGGCAAACCATACATTATCTTTCCCTTTTGCACCGAATTCTTGTTCTAAATAATTAAAGTATTCCTCGAATTCTTCAAACCTAACACTACCATTTACATAGTTATATGCTACCCGATGGGTAAACTCATTCCACCACAAGGGTTGATCCTTGCTTGAGTCATTAACCAGTTCACTGGCGGCAGTTTTAAGCTCATCGATTGTGTATTTATCTGATGCGATGAAGCGCCTCCAAAAGATTGGTTGATGACCATTCAATGGCTCAGATACATCAACTGGATCATTTCCATTGGATGTGGAGCCTGCCTGGCTTGTAAATACGGCGTAGGCTCCATCTAAAAATGCAAAGGGGATGTAATTGGTATCTCCTCCCGGCGGTACCACATAATGGACCAGATTTCCCAATCTGTTTTCAATGGCGGAGCGATTTCGTTGCAATTGATCAAGGTAATCGATATCCTGGGTACCAGCCGCATGGTTGTAACTGTGGTTGATCAGATCCCATCCAGCGGTGTACATTTCAATTGCTTGATTCCAGGACATATATCCAGGGCTTGGAAGATGATGCAGGTCTGTGTTGGCTTGATTTGCTGTATACCAGCTGAGCGTTGCAGAAAATGGTATCTGGTTGCCGCATCCATCAGAATAAAAAAGGCCCGGGAAGCTTTTGTCACCAGCTTCTGAATACCCTCCATTAAACAAATGAAATCCCAGGTCATAAGCGTCATCTAAACCATCATCAAAGGCAAAACTAAATGCAAGGGTTTTGTCGAATTTTAAGTTTGTGGGGCTAACAATCAGAGTACTGGGATCGTTGCATGAGAGCTCAACATAGACACTTTGTTGTTGTGCACAAATAACAGGGCTCACCAACAGCATGATCAGAACCAGCACATGTAGGTTAATTCTCATCTGCCAAGTTTTCTAGAAGTAAACGCCCTTTTTTGAACTTCATCACTCGGCAAGGCAGCATCTCCGGGTGATAATCTGTAATCGCTAATTGCCATTCGTGTGCTTTCATTTTATTGGGCTGTCCGAAATGATCAAGAACCCAAATGATTCCACTCTTCTCCCCCAGCCCAGTTGCCCGTGTTTCCATCCGAAGGAATTTGAACATATAGACTTGATTAATCCGGTAGTAGGGATTTAGGGGCTCTATCTTATAACTGCCATCATGCTCAATATCCAATACCTTTCCAGAAATATCTGTTCCTATTTCATAATTAAAATGCTGGTAGAAACGCTGTGGGATTTTGTGATAGCTGCCATTCGGACCTTCAAGAACATAGTACTGAATG
>CAYUGX010000121.1:1877-13445 GCA_964444375.1 uncultured Porphyromonadaceae bacterium
TCAAAAAAACGTAAAAGTATTCTCCCGGGGCTTTTGTATTCTTTTCTCTCATGGACCTTAAAATCGTAGATCTGCCCTTTACGTAACTTAACTTGAAATCCGAGTATTGACGGCAAGGATAAGATAAGTTGCCCTTTCCTTATTCGCTCAACGCGACACGACAAGTGAGACAATCCGGGTTCAAAATGGTGCGGACTTTTTATAGGGCATGGCCATTCTAACCAGTGCAGATCCCTGACCCAGGCGGTATGGATTGTTTTTCCCCATATGTCGAGGTCTTCTGTAATTCTCAACAAAAGAAAATCGTAGCGTTGACCCTCAGAATAATACGGATGTGCAGGTTCAAGAAATACCTGTCCTGAGCAATTAATTTTGTCTACCCGACATGGTATTGAGCTGCCCACTCGTATGGGGTAATGGCTATAATAAGATGACCTAAGTAAATACCTTTTATCGTTTGGTCCAGCTAATACAAAATGATGCTCATTTCCTCCCGGAAGCGTCACATTCTTAAGCACATTGAACAAATAAGATTGGTCTTCTTGAAGTTCATTGGCTTCTGTATTCGATAGGCCTAGCATGTTTGAAATTTACGAAAAATATGCATAGCATTGCCTGTGGAACCAACTGGAAGGTAGAAAATGGCTACAGAATATGTGATCGATGCAACTGATCGGAAGATTATCCGAATTCTGCTTAAGAATGCCCGAACACCGTATTTAGAAATCGCCCGTATATGTGGCATGTCTGGTGCAGCGATACATCAACGAGTAAATAAACTTGAACGTGCCGGAATTATTGCAGGTTCAGGGATTACACTATCACCCGAAAAACTAGGTTATACAAGCTGTGCTTTTGTTGGTGTTTTCCTCGAAAAAGCCGGATTATACCATGAGGTTGTAAACGCCTTAAAAGAAATTTCCGAGATTGTTGAATGTCATTATACTACAGGCAATTACGCCATTTTCTTAAAGCTGTACTGCAAGAACAACCAGGATTTGATGCGGGTTTTAAATGGACAAATCCAAAAAATAAAAGGTGTCTCAAGTACAGAAACCTTCATCTCCTTGGAGCAGGGAATTGGAAGAGAATTATTGAGCTAGCTGTCAGGTGAGTCGTAACTTACAGCCATGACTTTGTAGTCTTCGTTGGGATCAAATGACAATCGTAGTCTAAGAACCTGATGATCCGAAATTCTTATCAATTCAATATGCAATATCCTATGGTCAATCATCAGCACCTGTTTGATTCTGGTTGGACCGGCATCCTCCTGTATTCTTCCAAATACAGACTTAATCCTTCCTTCAGGATGCTTATTGATCAAGTGGGTGCCCACATATTGGGTATAAAAATCATTAACATCCTCTGTCCGCCCTGAAGCAAGCATGCGTATAAACTCATCTGCAATCTGGCCCAGACGATTATCGGGCAATGAATCCATACACTGACTGGGTCTGCCTTTAAGCACACCTTCATGATCTGGATAGAAGAGAATAGTAGCTAATTCATAAACCATCAGGTGGTTCCCTCTGCGACCTTCATTAGACAGCAAGAGAATACTGACGTCTTCTTGTGGGTAATTGACCCAATCGGCAAAGAACAGACCATTTCCTCCATCGTGTTTGAATACCCAGGTCTTTCTATTTGATTGTACAATACTCCATCCATATCCATAATGACTGTTTCTCCCTTCCTTAACATGCCTGCTGAGCATTTTCTGTGTAATAGTTGAATCCAATACCGAATTGTTCATTATGGCTTCATACCACTTCATAAGATCTGTTGCGCAACTCAGCAAACCGTCAGCTGCTTTAACTTCCCAATACGGACCTTCTGCGGACCAGGGAATATCCATTGGTTTACCAAAATTCTGACAGCCAAAATAACCACTTGCTACTTGGTCCATGTTCCAATTAGGTAGAACATAGCCAGTTGATGTCATTTCCAATGGAGCAAATAGGTATTGCTGTAGAAAGGACTCATAGGTCATACCAGAGGCCTGTTCGACTATTCTACCCAGCAAATTGTAGCCAATCTCGGAAAATACGAAAGTCTGCCCGGGATCATTAACCAAGCGTATCTCATTAAACCGGTCGTGCAACTGCTCTGCGTCAAGGTTCGCAACACCAGACTCAAAACTTCTGGGTAAACCAGAGGTATGAGTTAGCAATTGGTGAATAGTGATATTTTGCCTGCCTTCAGTCACATCAGAAAAAAACTTGCCTATTGGATCTAAAAGATCAAGCTTTTTCATTTCGCAGAGCTTCAGAACTGCCGCTGCTGTAAATTGTTTGGTCAGGGATCCAATGTCAAATACGGTTGTTCCAGAATTGCGGATTTCTCTTTCCTTGTTCGCATATCCTGCTGTATATAAAAACTGGGGTTGTCCATTATAATGAATAGCTACCACACCAGTAAATCCAGCATCTTCTTCTAGTCGCAGATATTCAGTGATACGATCAAACAACCTGTCACCTGGGTCTGCCTCTTCTGGCGAAGAAGGAGAACAGGCATACATAAAACATCCAACTATGAAAAACAGCAGGTAATTCCTCAATTTCATTGAAATCACTTTCTTCTGCAAAAATACCAAGCGTGTACTATTCACCGACTTTAAAAATCAGTAAAAAAGCTTAAAAATTGTTAAGAATTGGATGTTTTGTACAACAGAAAGCGAAGATTAGATGATCCTGATATGTTAAAAGCTTGTTAAGCAATAAACTGTTCAGGATTTTCAGTGTTATAAACTGAAACTATCGCATAAAAATATTACGGTAGACATGCGGGGTTTCTTTTGGTATGCTTTTGTTAGGTTTTGTTATGCTTCTTTTTTTTGGTTAGTTTTTTGGTTTTCTCTCTTCTAACCTCGCATGTCTTACCGTTTTACCTATTTTTTACAGTCCTTTTCGCACCCGGCTCTTGCTTCATGTTCCTCCCAATACGCCCTTCGATCTTCAAGAAAGTTTTCCATATCCTGTAATAGCTGATCCAAGGCCTCTTCCATGTCTGAAATGAATTCTGATTCATCTAGGTGTCTTTCAAGACTTTCCATAAAGTCTTTCAATTCGTGGTTATAAAATGCTTCAATACGACGACTTACTTCCAGTTCTTTTACCGTACGCTCGATTCGTTCCAGATCTTTCCGTAAATCGTGTTCAAGATCATAGACTTCCTTATGTTTGTAGGATTTGCTTTCATCAGGAGACAAATAAGCGACATACTCGCTAATTAAAGTCTCATGTTCTTTCCAATTTTTTTCAGGAATCTCCTGGCCGTTTAATACAAAAGAGGTCAGTTTACCGTTCTTGAATTTTACATTGATGTGAGTGGTATTTCCATCATCATCCTTACTGATAACGCTGTATGCGCCATCAAGGCCCTTAACTGCTTCATCAGCTAACTCGAGAGCTGGGTTCAGAGTTGATTCTTGTTGGGCATACACATAGGTGTTGAAACTGGATACAAAAAGCAAAATGCTTAATCCGACTAAGATATTTTTCATGATATTGGTTTAACTGTTTACATTTTAACATAAACCAAAATCATGCCAAACCTAACCCAACTTTTGTAGAATTTCGTTTATCAGTCCGGGACCACGGTAAATGAATCCTGTATACAATTGAACCAGGTCAGCTCCTGCGGTAATTTTTTCCTCTGCATCCTCTGCAGTCATGATACCCCCAGAGGCGATGATGGGAAACTCAGGTCCAAGTTGTTTGCGTAAATGTCTAATAACCTCTGTCGATCGCCTGTTCAATGGTCTTCCACTCAGCCCGCCCTTGCCAATCTGTTCAACAATCTTGGTATCGGTGGTTAATCCTTGGCGACTAATTGTGGTATTGGTAGCTACTAAACCGTCCAGTCGCTGGGCTTTCACTACACCAATGAGATCATCCAATTGGTTTTCATTTAGATCAGGAGAAACTTTTAATAGAATCGGTTTAGATAGCCCCTGGTGTTTGCGATATTCGATCAACGCAGCCAATATGGTAGATAGATTGTCTTTGTCTTGCAGCTCTCTGAGATCAGAAATATTTGGACAACTCACATTGACTACGAAATAATCGACAAGATTATATAGCTTCTCGAAACAGTGCAAATAATCGCCTACAGCCGCTTCATTTGGTGTGGTGGTATTTTTACCTATGTTACCCCCTATTAGGGTATCAGGCTTGATTTTACGAAGCTTACCGGCTAATTGCTCAACCCCAGCGTTGTTAAATCCCATTCGATTTATTAAGCCTTGATCTTTGGTCAATCTGAACAATCTGGGTTTTGAATTACCTGCTTGTCCTCTTGGTGTTACTGTACCGACCTCGACAAAAGCAAAGCCAAGCTTTGATAAGGCATTATAGGCATGTCCTTCCTTATCTAATCCGGCAGCAAGACCGACTCGGTGTGGAAAAGTCAAACCAAATAATTCTACAGGTTCGACTCGTCGCCGTCTTTTTATAAAAATTGGTAATAGTACGCCAAAGGCTCTCAATAAAAAGAATGTGATTTTATGGGCTACTTCAGGTGAGAACAAAAACAGAACTGGTCGTATAACAGCAGAATAAAATCTCATAACAATACTTATGCTACAAAGATAGCAAAATCAAAGGCTGAGATTATTCCTTTTTCCTTGGTCTATATACATCAAAACTCGAGTCTGAATAAAATATGACAATCTGATCAACTTGTTTTGAGCCACCAATTACTTGTTCAGATTGATTATCTGGCTGTTGTAATGAATCAGTATCCTCATCAGCCGGACTCTCACCCATCATATTGGTAAAGATAGTTGGTGTTGATAGGTTAAGCTGGTTTACATCGGTATCAGCACTTTTATACATCTCTCCCGTTCCCCTTAGTAACCAATCAACGTTCAAAGCCGGAAATCGCGTAATTACCTTAATAACAAAGTCTAAACTAGGATTGTTACGCCCATTTAAGATGTGTGAAATACTACTTCGTTGAACACCAATTTCATCCGCAAAGCCACCTGAAGTAAGTCCTTCACGAATCAATATTTGCTTTATTCTATCTTTCATAATACAAATGTATACAACATTGATTACATATGCAAAACGCTATATAGTTACACTTGTATATTGTATTCACATGTGTAGAGTTTACGTATGTCAATTCTGTATTCAGGATATTGTATCTTTAAGTATGCGCATTAGCTCATATTATTACTATAAAGAGGGCTTAAAGTATCATAGGTTTCAGTACACGAATAAGGCTATCTGAACAATATAATATCTTTATTCGCTATAGTTAATATGTTAAATCTCAGATTACTTCTAATATATTTCTGAATGAGCGTCATTACTTTAAATAATTTGCTATATATCAACCATTTAGACTCAATTATAGGATATTTCTATACTATATCTCAAGTTCAAGTTCTAGATTGATTATTAAGCCTAATTCGTTGGTTATTAATATAATATCGACTCTTGTATACTCTTATGTTACATATCTATACAATCTATATCGGCAATTTTTACATATTACTTCTATTTTGCTTCAGAATATTTTATATAAAACCCTGACTATCTGTCCTTAAAGAGTAACTGTTCAATTCTTTAAACATAGTTGAATTTGTTAACTTCTGTATGTGAACAAAATTAACAACTGTGAAATATTTGTCTAATTATTTCACTTAGTCTGTTTACATATGACCAACTTCAGCGATTAACAATGATCTTTCTGTTTCTTTTCTGAGATTCCTTCTTGAGAATTGAATAAAACTCACGAACGTGTACACAGGCGGGTAAAAATAAAAGGAAACCGAGGATAGTTTCCTTTAAATATCTTATAATGAGCGGGAAACGGGATTCGAACCCGCGACCCTCAGCTTGGGAAGCTGATGCTCTACCCCTGAGCTACTCCCGCTAAATGAAAAATGACAGGGTATATGCTAAATTACGAAAAATCCTTTGTGCTCTTCATCAGGTCTTTAACACTTTCCCTGCAGAAACCCTGAATTCCTCTCGAAATATATTCGTATATGATTCCAGTAAATGGGGATGGCTTTGTGAAGACCTGTTCTAGTCCTTCACATCGTATGGGATTATCAGTCGTAAACTCTGCCAATCTGTTATCCAAAAGCCGGTCCATTGTGTTTTGAACAGACTCGACTTGATAAGCCAAATGGTGTATCCCTCCTACTCCACCATTCATTCTTTTTACCCATTCCCCGACAATAGATCCTTTACCGCCATCAGAAACGAATATTTCAGGCGGTAGATGGTACTCTTGATTATTATTGAATTCTGGTTGATGAAAAGTCCAGGCCAATTCAGTAACTTTTTTTTCTGGTGGTAATAAAACAAGACAATCGGTAGTTGAGCCATCATCGAATTGCAGTGAGAAACCATCAGGTAATTCTGGATCTATACGGTATCCAAGCATCCTAATTAAAAACTCAGCAGTTTCAAGCCTATTCCTTACGCGATAGGCAACATGATCTAATCGCATGGTAATTAACTATTAAATGTTTTTATATCCAATTGGTCTTCAGTTGTGGCCACAATGGTTGAGACTGTTGAATCTCCGGTGACATTGACCACTGTTCTTAGCATGTCCAATGGCCTATCAATGCCCAGAATGAGGGCCAGTCCCTCGACTGGGATACCAACGGATGTGAGGACTATAATCAACATAACTATGCTACCACCTGGAACTCCAGGTGAACCAATTGACGCTAGTAAAGCCGTTAGAACAATGGTTAATTGTTGTCCAAAGCTCAAATCAATTCCGAATACCTGGGCAATAAAAACTGCCGCAATAGCCTGGTAACAACTTGTGCCATCCATATTGATCGTGACACCAACGGGCAAAACAAAATTGGCCACTTCTTTGGACACCCCCAGCTCATTTGTCACCTGCTTCAGCGTAACGGGCAAGGTTGCTGCACTTGAACTGGTTGAAAAAGCAACCATTTGTGCCGGAACAATCCCCTTGAAAAAACGACTAATTTTCGCCTTTCTGACAAATAGCTTGAGAACCAAGGGGTAGAAAATGGTAATGAGAATAAACAGGCCTATAACCACCGTGATGAAGTACAAGCCTAATGCAGTAAACAGGTCGGTATCACCAGAGAAATCTACCACCAATGCAGCAAGGAGAGCAAAAACGCCATACGGTGCTCCAAGCATTATTATATCAATCAGCTTCAGGATGATGTCATTCAAACTGGAAATGAACTGTGAGACGGGAGCCACTGTTTTTTCAGGGAGCAATATCATAGCAATAGAGAAGAGAATGGCGAATAATATGATTTGAAGCATTTTCGAATTGTCTGACATGGCCTTTACAATGTTATCAGGGACCATTTCAACAATAAAATGCAAAGGAGATTGTTCGCGTATTTCTTCTGCTGCCGATTGCTTTTCATCAATATTTGCACCGAATTTCTCGAGGTATTCTGCTTGCTTATCCTCTGGGAAGGTTTTACCTGGCTTAACTGAATTAACCAATACCAAACCTATGGTAATTGCCAAAACAGTTGAAATGATATACAAACCCAGTGTTTTCAACCCCATAGTACTGAGTCGACTTATGTTACTCAAACCAGAGATACCTTTGACCAGAGAGACAAAAATCAGCGGGACAGCGATCAATTTGAGTAGATTTAAAAAGATTGTACCCCAAGGTTTGATCCAGTCGAGCGTGAATTTCTCTAGGCCTAATTTAACGGCAATCATGCCAAAGAGTAGACCGATCACCATTCCGATAAGTATCTGTAAATAAAGGGGGATTCGTTTCATAGCTGCGTACTTTGCTGATGTCTATTTGATACGTTAATATTATTCCATGCTGATTCCTTCCGGACCGATATTGCTTTCATCTATTGGGCCTCCGGTCTGATCGGTTCGATCATCAATTACAAATTCAATGTCTTCTGCATCATCTTTTTGGTGTTTGTGCCTGATCAGGGCTTGCCCCATAACCAAACTGGAAACCAAAATGACGAATAATAAGATACCCTGAAAGTCATTAAACTCTTCTATCCGGTAGGTCTGAGGTATGCTGAAAAATAAGAGGATGGTAATAAGTCCTCTGGGTGCTATCTGCCACTCAGGATAAGGTTTCTTACCAATAAAAAGCCTGGCCAGGCCATATCTGCTGCCATACAAAACCAGGATAATCAGAGCACTAATTAAAATAACCCATCCATTAATTAATGATTTCAGTGATATTGACAATCCGAAAAGAAAGAAGAAAAAAGTTCTGACAATAAAACTGGATTCCTGTGTGACCATTGAGAAGTCTTGATGAATCTTGTCTAATTCCGCCGGATCAAATAGCTTATTGGGTAATGGATCTGTGAATATACGGTGATTACTCAAAATCAACCCAAATACTAAGATGATTAAAAGACTCGACAGATGCATTTGCTTGGCCAATGCATACAATAGCAGCAATACGGCTATCATCAGAAAGAATTTCGTTCCGGATCTGATTTTCTGAAAAATGAATATCAGAAGATAACTGGCTAAAAATGATATCAAAAGGGTTAGAACTACATTCCAAAAAATATCAGAAGCTATAGCTTGATTAGACTCAGCTTCTCCGGCTCCAAGAAAGAAATAGAACATCATGATTCCCAAAATATCACTGAAAGTGCTTTCATAAACCATGAACTCCCGCTTCTTTGTAATCAATCCTTCAACGCTTGGAATAATGATCGCTGAAGACATAATTGATAGGGGTATTGCATAAACAAAACTCACATACCAATCTAATACCCAAATTGTTTTTATGATAAAGGCGATGCCAACCACATTGATCAACAGTCCACTCAATGCCAGAGCAAGTGATCGAAGAATCAGTTTTGCTTTATCCTTGGTCAACTCGAGGTCTAAGGCTGCCTCAAGCACAATCATAATTAGCCCGATAATACCCAGCACTTCCAAGATGGGCATTAAATCAAATCCATCAAGAAAACCTGTCACTTCGTCTATTTGTCTCAGACCGATTCCAAGAAATATAAGAAGTAGCACACTTGGGAAATTGGTTCTCCTTGATAGGCGGGTAAAGAAGTAGGACAAAATCACGATTAGAGATGCCCCGATGATGAAACCATATGAATTGACGAGATCCATTGGTGCGCTAAAATACATAATTACACCAATAAACAGTGGGTACTACTGGTAAATCTTCGGCTCTATTTCTCCGGTCAAAACACCATAGGCATTTTGAACCAGGGCCCGCATTTCATCCTCACCTGGAAATACCCGAACTTGCGCAATCCAGGCTATTCGAAAGGTTAATAACTGAATGAACAAATCGTTATATGCTATTCCTCCCGTGATTATTATTGCATTCACCCTACCCTTCAAAACCACGCTGGCGGCTCCAATCTCTTTTGCAACCTGGTATGCCATCGCTTCATATACCAAACGAGCTCGCTGGTCACCATTTTTAATTCTTTCCTCAACTTCCTGCGCATCATTCGTACCCAAATACGAAACTAAACCTCCCATACCTACCACCTTTTTTCTCATTGTGGCAGGATCCACACCATCACGCGATAAGGCATTAATGAGCTGGCCCATTGGCAAGGTTCCCGACCGCTCTGGTGAGAACGGGCCCTCACCATCAAGCGCCTGATTTACATCAATAACCCTTCCATTTTCATGGGCCCCAATTGAAATGCCACCACCTAAGTGTGCAACAATAAGGTTCAACTCATTATAGTCTTGTCCGATTGACTTGGCATAGGTTTTTGCGACTGCCTTTTGATTCAAGGCATGAAAAACAGAAATTCTTTCAAAATCAGGATGACCGGCAAAACGGGCCAGATCATTCAGTTCATCGACAACGATTGGGTCAGCAATATAGGCTTTAACTCCCTCAACCTGGCTGGCCAGATCGTGAGCTATTAAACCTCCTAAATTGGAGGCATGTTCACCCAATGTAGTATCTCTTAAATCCCTGATCATGGCCTCATTTACTTCATATACACCCGACTGGATGGGTTTTATCAATCCCCCTCTACCGATAATTGAATGCAGATCAAACAGTGAAACTCCTACACGCTGCAATTCTTCAAGGATACAATCTCGACGAAAACTAAATTGATCAGCCACCGATGCAAAATTGGCTAAATCATTAGTGCTGTGACGCAACGATTTTTGAAATATTGGACGTAGGTTTTGGAAAACAGCAATTTTGGTTGATGTTGATCCGGGATTAATAACCAAAATCTGAAATGCTTCCATGTTTATTGTTTTTCACGGCCCTGAATGGCAGCCAATACAATACTATTCAATTTTGAGTCATGAGAATCTGCCCTGGAGGTCAAAACAATAGGCGCTTTTGCGCCAAGTACAACGGCAGCTACTTTGGATTCTGTCAAAAAACCAAGTGCCTTGTACAATACGTTACCACTCTCAATCTGTGGCAATAGTACCAAATCTGTTTGACCGGCAATCTCACTTTTGATCCCTTTGTGTGCTGCACTTTCCTTGCTAATGGCGTTGTCAAATGCCAGTGGCCCCTCCATCCTGCAAGATCCAAATTCTCCTGCCTTAAACAGGTTAACCAAAGCCGCAGCATCCACGGTAGCTGGCATGGCTTCGTTGACCTTCTCTACCGCCGCAATTATTGCCACATTCGGACATTCGTTACCAATAGCATGTAGAAACTCAATAGCGTTTTTAGCAATCCTCACTTTCTCGTCAAGTGTCGGGGCTATTGAGATAGCTACATCGGTCATGCCTAGTAAACGTGGATAGCCAGGTATCTCAAATAAGGCAAAGTGAGAAAGTAAACTTCCAGTGCGTAAGCCCCATTCTTTATTCAAGATTCCTTTCATCAGATCGGCAGTTCCAGCAGCCCCCTTCATCAGAATGTGGGCTCGCCCCTCGCTGACTGACTGTACAGCAAGAGCTACCGCTTCAACCAACTCCGTCACATGGTGACATTCAATATCAGCAAGGGAGAATCCCAGCTCACTAGCAAGGATTTTGGTCTTCTCTAACTGACCAAAAAGAATCGGCTCAACAAACCCTTTTTCTCTGGCTTCGAGGACCGCCCCTAAAGCTTGTTTATCGTCAGAACCTGCAAGTGCCAGTTTTTTTTTAACCTGTTGCTGACTAACTGCCGATTCAATTTCAGCTATTGTGCTAAACATTATGCCTGGCTTGCTTCAGCTAATTGATTGACAATCTTTTCAGTATCCTCGGCTATGACCAGCTCTTCATTGGTTGGAACACACATCACCTTAATGCGTGAGCTGGATGAGCTCAACACCTTTTCTTTCCCACGTATTTTCATGTTGAGCTCTTTATCAAGATCAACACCCAGAAACTCAAGGTAATTGCAAATATCTTCTCGGGTTTCTGCGCCGTTTTCTCCAATACCTCCAGTAAATACTATTAGATCTAAGCCCTTCATTGCTACCGCATAACTACCAATGTACTTGGCAACGCGATAGTTGTACATGTCTAGTCCCAGTTGGGCTCGTTCATTTTTATGCTCCCAGGCTTGCTCCTCAATTTCTCTCATGTCTGACGATACACCAGTCACACCCAGCATGCCAGAATGCTTGTTAACGAGCTGATTAGCTGT
>CAYUGX010000122.1:0-13434 GCA_964444375.1 uncultured Porphyromonadaceae bacterium
AATAAGATCAAAGCATACAAGCTGCAAGAGCAAGGACAAGATACGGTTGAAGCATACCTGAGTCTTTGATTCAAAGAAGATGATATGGATTATGGAGTTGGGGCGCAAATTCTGAGAAACCTTGGCGTGACAAAGATGCGTTTGCTTACAAATAATCCGAAAAAACGTGCTGGTCTTGAGGGGTATGGCCTAAATATTTCTGAGAATATACCGTTGGTGGTTTCTCCTAATCCATACAACGAGCAATATTTACAGACCAAGCAGGAAAAGATGGGGCACTATCTGCATTTCCCCCACCCTTTCCCATTTAAAGCCAAATAATACCATTATGGAGCCAGGCAAACCATCAAGTTCAATCCGGATAGTCTTCATGGGAACTCCTGAGTTTGCAGCAGCCTCTCTCCAACATTTGGTGGAAAGCAGAATGAATGTGGTTGGGGTAGTAACAGCACCTGATCGGCCATCCGGGAGAGGCCAAAAAACAAAACTTTCAGCAGTTAAAAAAACAGCGACAGAGCTAAACATACCTGTTCAACAGCCGCCAAAACTAAAAGACATTCGGTTTTTAAATCAATTGCAGGCCTGGCAGCCCGATTTGATTATTGTCGTAGCATTCCGTATGCTTCCCAAAGAAGTATGGGACATGCCTGCCCTTGGCACCATAAACCTGCATGCCTCTCTACTGCCGCAATATCGCGGAGCAGCACCTTTGAATTGGGCTTTAATAAATGGTGAGAGTGAAACGGGGATTACTACTTTTTTCATCAATGAGAAGATTGACACCGGCCATATCCTTTTGCAAGAAAAGGTGGCAATTGGCACTCATACCACAGTTGGCGAATTACATGATTTGCTGATGGAGAGGGGTGCTCACTTGATCGAACAGACCATTATGGGATTAGAAGAAAACTCCCTGGTGGCTACTCCACAGCTTCTTGAACCGGGAGATCTGGATCTCAAAACAGCTCCAAAACTATCAAAGAAGACAGGACAGATTGATTGGACACAGGATGCACAACAAGTGCACAATCTCATCAGGGGGCTTTCACCCTACCCTGGTGCCTGGAGTGTTTTCAGCCTGGAAAGTGGTCAAAAACTAAAAGCAAAATTGCTCGCCAGTGACTTAGATGAAACACGTACAGATCTAGCTCCAGGTGAAATTGAACAAACATCGAACCGTGTATGGATTGGAACGGCAAGAGGAGTGATCCGATTAGATGAAATACAACCAGAAGGAAAGCGTCGAATGCTGGTCAGTGACTTTCTCAAGGGTTTCAGAGATCGATTTAATTCGGCTGTTTCGGTGGTTTAAACTCTGGTTTTTTACCCCTCAAATAGATTTTTTGTCCTTTGAACACCGGTGTGCCGGGTTTTACATGGTTGCGTTTATACAACCATTTTAGTTTGATACCGTAATGCTGGGAAATACTGTACCAGGTTTCTCCAGGGGAAACATAATGAATATCAAACCCTCTTGCAGCTTTCCGTCTCTTTGGTTGGAGGTAAACGATTTGTCCAGGTTCAATTTGCCCCCTTCTTGGAATCTCATTGTAATTTCTGATCTCCCACCTCAATTTATTCAATTCTCTCGTAATCTTCTCTATGGAATCATCCGGGCCAGCAACCACAAATTTGATCCGGTTCCGTGTATGAATCGGCAATGAAGAAATATATTCTGGGAGTTCTAATGGTTCTTCCTCCACCTCAACAATTTCTTCGCGAATAGGCACTCCTGATATCCATTTATCAAGTCGGTATAACTCATTGTCTTCAATTATGGTGATGAGCTGATCAGCATATATAGGATTAGTGGCATATCCGGCCTGCTTTAATCCCCTGGCCCAACCTATATAATCGGATGGATCCAGGTCAAAAAGAAAATTGTAGCGGGCCCTGGTTAAAAGAAAAAGAGAATGATCTCGAAAAGATTCTTCAATGGATTTGTAGGCTCTGAAGCAATCATTCAGGTTGTCATCATCATAATAGAAACGGCGTCCTGTCCAGGTTTTATGGCACTTAATACCAAAATGATTGTTAGCTGTGCGGGCCAACTCACTTCTTCCATTACTTGATTCAAGAAGAGCCTGAGCCATTGTTATACTGGCTGGGATGCCACTTTTTTGCATCTCTTCAACTGCTAGACCAGCATAATCTTCAATATACTTTTGCCTGACAGGGTCAAGGCCATTACCTACTTGTGCCTGAATAGCAATTGATAGCATCAAGCAAACACTCATCAAACCTGAAATAAAAAGGAATCGCATCAAAGTCTTTTTGTAAACAAATCTATGGGGACTAAAAGTAATCATTTTTTGTACTTTTGAGAAAATACGCATTCATGGAAGTAAAAGAATTTCGGATCAGCTATACAGAGTATGGGGCCATCTCTCAATTGCCTGAACACATCCAAAAGATGGTAGACCAGGCCATCGAGTCGGCTCGGAAAGCGTATGCTCCCTTTTCAAAGTTCCAGGTTGGGGCGGCTGTAGAGTTGGCAGACGGACAAATACGCTGCGGCAACAATCAAGAGAACAAGGCTTACCCATCAGGATTGTGTGCCGAACGTTCACTGCTCTTCTATGTGAACGGGAATTACCCCGAAATACCTATTGTCAGGCTTGTTGTTGTGGCGATGGAGAACGGAGAAATCGTAAAGTCACCGGTCTATCCATGCGGGGCCTGTCGGCAAGTGATGACTGAAACCGAAGAACGTTTCAATCAAGCCATAGAAACCTGGATGATAGGCAGTCAAAAGACCCACGTTACGGAAAACATGGATGCTCTACTTCCCTTAAAATTTACCTTTTAGTTACCTCCGGCTTGCAGGCGAAACTCATTCCATAAGGGATCATCGGGAGGCCCAGCCACAATTTCTACATTTTCCTTCGAAACGGGATGAATAAAAGCACTCTTTCTGGCATGTAAATGAATCCCACCACCACGATTCGATCTGGGATAACCATATTTGAGATCACCCTTTATGGGAGATCCAATCTTGGACAACTGTGAGCGTATTTGGTGATGGCGTCCCGTTTGGAGGTCAACCTCTAACAAGTAGAAATTATTTGTTACACCGAGCATCTGGTATGATAGTCGCGCCTCTTTGGATTGCTTAGTCGGATTGAGATGGGCTGTGGTTTTATTTTTTTCGGGATTCCGGGTTAAATGGTGAACCAGTACATCCTCTTCTCGAGATGGACGCTCTCGCACAACCGCCCAATACGTCTTCTTTATTCCATTTTCCTCCAACATTTTATTTCGGCGGGCCACGGCTTTCGCTGTGCGGCCAAAACCCACGACTCCGCTGACTGGGCGATCAATACGATGCACAACACCCAGAAAAACATCACCGGGTTTATTGTACTTCTTTTTTATGTATGCTTTTACTTCATCATCAATACTGGGATCACCAGTCTTATCACCCTGAACCAACTCACCAACCTGTTTATTCACAGCAATTATGTGATTATCTTCATACAGCACTTCCATAATCTCGGTAGATTGGATAGGGATTAATATTGTTCTTTTTCATTTGGGAAATCACGGCTCCGCACATCTTCAACATAGGCAGAAACTGCTCCCTTAATTTCAGCGAACAGGTTATGATAACGCCGCAAAAAACGAGGTGAAAAGTCTTGTGTTAACCCTAGCATATCATGTAATACGAGAACTTGGCCATCGACTTCTGGGCCCGCACCAATACCAATGGTTGGGATTTTGATAGTTTTCGTCACCTCGGCAGCCAAAGTGGCTGGTATTTTCTCAAGAACCAGGGCAAAACAACCCGCATGATCGAGCAGGCGTGCATCATCAAGTAGTTTTTGAGCCTCATTTTCATCTTTCGCCCTTACCACGTAAGTACCGAACTTGTGGATTGACTGTGGTGTCAGGCCCAAATGGCCCATCACCGGTATACCTGCAGAGAGAATGCGATTGACGGATTCCAGTATCTCACTACCACCTTCCATCTTAATTCCGGCAGCACCAGTTTCCTTCATTATCCGGATGGCGGAGGTAAGAGCTTCTTTGGAGTTGCCCTGATAGGTTCCAAAAGGAAGGTCAACGATAACCAGAGCACGCTTAATTGCCCTGACCACTGCCGATGCATGGTAGATCATTTGATCGAGCGTAATTGGCAAGGTAGTGTCATAACCAGCCATGACATTAGAAGCAGAATCGCCTACCAATATCACATCAACGCCAGTGGAATCAAGAATTCTTGCCATGGTATAATCATAGGCAGTCAACATCGCAATCTTCTCCTCACGCACTTTCATCTCGTAAAGCACATGAGTAGTAACTCGTTTTACTTGTTTATGAATTGACATGATGTAAAATTTACAGAATCAGGGTCTTTTAACTACTTTTAAGGCATGACAAAACTACAAATAGTTTTTGGACTCACCATGAGCGCATGGCTATTGACCGGGTGTAATAATGAGGTTGACCTGCTGGCCCCTCATCAGGATATCCCAGTCGTGTATTGTATACTAAATCAAAACGATAGTGTACATTATGTCAGACTAGAACACTCGTTTGCTGGTGCCGCCAATGCGTATGAGATGGCCAAAGAATTTGACAGTATATATTATCCCGAAGCAAATGTTTGGCTTGAAGAATATAAAGAAAGAGAATTAACAAATACGATTACGCTAAACCAAACCGATACAATCACAAGAGACAGTGGAGTATTTCACTATGCCAGCAACCAGGTCTATACAGCTCGAGCCCAGCTTAATGGTCAACGAAGCTATAAACTGATAATAGATCTACCTCACATGGACACTTTAATCGAGGCTGAAACCAGATTGGTTGATAAAATCAGAATGATCAAGCCTGAATTCACCAAACCAACACTGGCCTTTTCAGCCTATGAGAACTACCTTGAAGTAGAATGGGTATCAGCCCCATATGCAAGAATATACTTCATTCAAGTCAGGTTCAATTATCTTGAAGTGACCGGATTAGATACTGCTAGACAAGAAAAGATCTGGGACATTTCACATTTTGTTTCTGAACACGCCCAAGGCGGAAAACGCATGGATACCCAGATCAGCCATCAGAACTTCTACAAATGGATCAATTCACAATTCAGCTCTCCAGGAAAAGGGATCAAACGCATCGCTACCAAAAAGGCTATAGACATCTTGTTCACAGTGGGGGGAGAAGAATTGTATACTTACATGGACGTTACCGATCCAAATACCAGCATCGTGACTGAAAAACCAGTCTATACCAATATCTCAAATGGGATTGGTCTGTTTTCAGCTCGATACGAGCAAGAAATAAAAGGCAAAGCCCTGACCTGGGCTTCCATTGATTCTTTGTCGTACGGGATTTGGACCAAAGGCCTGGGCTTCGTCGACTCAAACGACGACTATTATATTAAATAGCCCACATCACTTTCATCACCCTTACGCTTTCCCGATAAATCGGGATCGTTCGCTTCGCCCCGACTCGCCTCTCGTCTCTCGTCTTTCTTCTCTCCTTTGCCAATTTGTCTACCCATTCGGTTCATAACTGTCAAAATTGCGTCAATTTTTCATTCTGTGCCTAAAATGACTGCTTGGCACAAAGATTGAACACTACCCTAAACAATTTTGAATAATTCAATAACAGCATAACAATGAGTAAAATAATTGGAATTGATTTAGGTACAACAAACTCTTGTGTTTCAGTAATGGAAGGAAACGAGCCGGTTGTTATTCCTAATAGCGAGGGTAAAAGAACGACTCCCTCAATGGTTGCATTTGTCGATAATGGTGAAAGAAAAGTAGGTGATCCTGCTAAACGTCAAGCCATTACAAACCCAACCAGAACCATCTATTCCATTAAACGATTTATGGGAGAAGGTTTTGGTGGCGTTCAGAAAGAAGTAGCACGTGTGCCTTATAAAGTGATAAAAGGGGATAATAACACACCTCGGGTCGTTGTTGACGATCGTAAATACTCTCCTCAGGAAATTTCAGCCATGATTCTGCAGAAAATGAAAAAGACTGCAGAAGATTACCTGGGACAAGAAGTTACGGATGCAGTTGTCACTGTACCTGCCTATTTTAATGATTCACAGCGTCAGGCAACCAAAGAAGCAGGTGAAATTGCTGGCCTAAACGTAAAGAGAATTATCAATGAACCTACTGCTGCCTCACTGGCCTACGGTTTGGATAAAAAAGGCAAGGATATGACAGTAGCCGTCTTCGACCTCGGTGGTGGTACTTTCGATATTTCGATTCTGGAGCTGGGCGATGGCGTTTTTGAAGTCAAGTCAACGAATGGCGATACTCATTTGGGTGGAGATGATTTCGACCAAATGGTTATTGACTGGCTGGCTGAAGAGTTCAAGAATGATGAGGGAATTGATCTGAGAAAAGATCCAATGGCTCTGCAAAGATTGAAAGAAGCATCTGAAAAAGCGAAAATCGAATTATCTAGCTCAGCATCAACAGAAATAAATCTGCCGTACATTATGCCAGTTGATGGTGTTCCCAAGCACCTGGTACGTACCTTGAGTAGAGCAAAATTTGAGCAATTGACCGATAGCCTGATTCAAGCCACTATTGAGCCCTGCAAATTGGCCATGAAAGACGCAGGTATTTCATCTAGTGAAATTGATGAAATTATTTTGGTCGGTGGATCAACCCGTATTCCTGCTATCCAGGAAGTTGTGCAGAAATTCTTTGGAAAGGCTCCCTCAAAGGGAGTGAATCCAGACGAAGTAGTTGCAGTAGGTGCTGCCATTCAGGGTGGCGTATTGACAGGAGAAGTAAAAGATGTATTGCTCCTCGATGTTACTCCATTGTCACTGGGTATCGAAACATTGGGTAGTGTGATGACCAAATTGATTGAATCAAATACCACCATTCCTACTAAAAAGACTGAAACATTTACCACCGCTGCTGACAATCAACCATCGGTTGAAATCCATGTACTGCAAGGTGAACGACCCATGGCCAACCATAATAAGACAATTGGCCGCTTTCACCTCGATGGTATTCCACCATCACCGCGGGGTATTCCACAAATTGAAGTCACTTTCGACATCGATGCCAATGGAATACTGAATGTGTCAGCTAAGGATAAAGGCACCGGTAAAGAGCAAAAAATCAGAATCGAAGCTTCCTCTGGTTTGACCGATGAAGAAATTAACCGGATGAAAGATGAAGCTGATAAATTTGCCGAGGAAGATAAGAAGCAAAAAGATACAATTGACAAGTTGAATGCTGCTGATGGACTGATCTTCCAAACCGAAAAGCAACTTAAAGAATTTGGTGAAAAATTGCCAGCTGATAAGAAACAACCCATTGAGGATGCACTGGCAAAATTGAAGGAAGCCCATAAAAACAAAGACCTCGATGCAATTGATGCAGCAACAAATGAATTGAATCAAGTTTTCCAGGCTGCTTCTGAGGAAATGTATAAGCAGGGCCAGCAAGCACCTGATCAAGGTGCCGATCCAGGTCAGGCTCAAGAACAAGCCCAGTCAGGTACTTCTGGAGATGAGGAAGTAACGGATGTGGATTTTGAAGAAATTAAGGATAATTAACCTGATTTCTTTTTAAATCACAAAAAGCTTAGTTAAATTTGTAATCATTACAATTTTAAAACAATTACAATTTAAATCTTGATATGGAAACATTAATTGGAAAAAAAGCACCGGTTTTTAGTGCTGAGGCCGTAGTCAACGGTGGAGAATTCGCAGCGAACTTTTCACTTGAGCAATATATTGGTAAAAAAGATGTCGTTTTCTTTTTCTACCCATTAGATTTTACTTTCGTGTGCCCCACTGAACTCTTGGCATTTCAAGAGAAACTCGCTGAATTCGAGAAGCGCGGTGTAGCCGTCGTAGCCTGCTCAATTGATTCGAAATTCTCACATTGGGCCTGGCTCAATACCGAACTGAACCAGGGGGGAATCAAAAGTGTAAAATACCCAATGGTAGCAGACCTGGATAAAACCATTGCTTACAATTATGGTGTATTAGCCGGTGACTATGATTACACTGAAGAAGGTCAACTTACCTTTTCAGGCGATGCTGTTGCCTATCGTGGACTTTTCCTGATCGATAAAGAAGGTGTTGTGCGTCATTCAGTAATTAATGACTTACCACTGGGTCGCTCTGTAGATGAAGCTCTTCGCATGGTAGATGCTTTGCATCACTATGAAGAATATGGCGAAGTTTGTCCGGCCAACTGGAAAGAAGGAGACGATGCCATGAAAGCCACTGCTGAAGGGGTTGCGGACTACCTGGGTAAAAAATAATAGGATATAATACCTATCGTTCCCTGTTAGGTATAGGGATTTAGGTTAAATTTGTTAAAATGGTTGTGGGTATGTCCTGCAACCATTTTTTATTTTTACCGTAAAATAGCACAATGCGAATTGTATTCATTTTATTGATTGTTTTTGGAAGCACCTGCTTATCCGGACAAACCGACACTGCAAATCAAGTTGACGTGGATGGACAACGAACCGGGTATTGGGTCGGTCATTATCCATCCGGCAGGATAAAATACGAAGCCTATTTCAACAAAGGACGAGTAATTGGCGAAATGAAAAGATATTATCCTGATGGTAGGGTGAAAGCTCTAATTACCGAAATACCAGATTCTCAAATATATGCAGCCTTGTTGTATGATGAAAGTGGTCGGATCAGAGCAAAAGGCAACTATCGCCAGCAGAAAAAACAGGGTGAATGGGAATTTTTGAATACCCAGGGCGAATGCATCACCAGAGTCAGTTATCATCAAGATCGATTAGATGGAACTGCAATCCGCTACTATCCGAATGGTGAATTGCAAGAAATAACCAATTGGCAAAATCATCAGTTGCATGGTATCCAAACCCTTTACACAGTTAATGGCATCAAAGAAGCCGAGATTTTTTACAAGAATGGAAAAATGGATGGATCCTACCGTGTTCTTTTTGTCAACGGCAAAGCCGAGATAACTGGGAACTACCGGGAAAACAAAAAGGAAGGTGAATGGGTTTATTATCTGCCAAATGGTGACATCAATTTCCAATTACTGTATCAAAACGGAAAAATACTCAATCCAGAGGTATTAAATAAGCAACAAGAAGCTAACTTTAAGGCCTACGAGAGTAACAGGAGATTATTGAAGGATCCTTTGCACTATTTGCAAGATCCTGTAGCGTATTTCAGAAATAAATAATGGCATGATGAGGTATTTAACCCTAGTGATCGGCATTTTGATAACCAGTCTAGCCCAGGCTCAAACTGCCCCAGACAAATATTGGGTTCAATTCACAGATAAAAACGATTCTCCCTTTTCCATATCGGCTCCTGAGCAATTTCTGAGCTACCGGGCGATTGACAGAAGAAACCGACATTCTATTTCTGTCAACGAGCAAGATTTGCCTGTTAACCCTCAATACATTGAGGCAGTAACTGATCTGGGGGCCAGCCTAATTCACCGGTCCAAATGGTTCAATGGAATTACCATATTTACCCAAGATATTGGGGTGTTGGATGCAATCCGTGCACTTGAATTTGTGCGGTCAATCAAATCGGTTAAGTCATTATATCACGCCCTGCCGGATGAGACAGCTGACTATCTGCCCCTGCCCGATTTACCTGGGAAGCACCTCAAAACAGATACCACCATTTTCAATTATGGTCTGGGAAGCAATCAGATTGGGATGCTAAATGGTCATATTCTGCACAATCAAGGATTTCAGGGACAAGGAATGGTTATTGCCATTTTAGACGGAGGATTTACTGCAGTGAATGAAAATCCTGCCTTTGATAGCCTTTGGGCCAACAATCAAATCCTGGGTGGCTGGGATTTTGTTGACGGAGTGCCCATTCGGTTTACCCAACATAGCCATGGCAGCCACGTTTTGTCAACTATAGCAGCCAACATGCCAGGGCAACTGGTAGGGACTGCACCGAAAGCGAGTTTTTATCTGCTTCGTACCGAATTTGGAGCTTCAGAATACCCCATTGAAGAAGATCACTGGATTGCCGGGGCTGAATATGCAGATAGCGTCGGCGCTGACCTCATCACGTCATCATTGAGTTATACCACCTATTGGGAGCCCTTTGCAGACCTCAGCTATGAAGACCTTGACGGAAACACTGCACGGGTCACACGTGGTGCCGATATCGCTGCTTCAAAAGGCATATTGGTGCTGAACTCAGCAGGAAATAGCGGAAATAAAGATTGGCACTACATTGGTGCACCGGCGGATGGTGACAGCGTTTTTGCTATTGGTGCGGTGAACAGCGAAGGATATTATGCTCCTTTTAGCTCGACGGGACCTTCGGTCGACGGCCGAGTAAAACCCAACGTTGTCGCCCAGGGCCAGGATGTCGTGCTGGCTTCATCAACCGGGGAGGTATTTACAGGTAATGGAACCTCCTTTAGTACTCCAATAGTTGCTGGTCTTGCGGCTTGTCTCTGGCAGTCAAATAAAGGTCTTAGCAACATGATGATTGCCAATTCTATTGAACAATCCGCCTCTCAATACAACTCACCTGATTCATTGCTCGGTTTTGGATTACCCGATTTTAGCCGTGCATTTTTTATCGTTCAAGGAATCGATTCAATTGAAATTGGAGACGAAAAAATTTTAAGGACCTTTCCTAATCCATTTACTAACCATCTCAGCATTGATTTCTTTTCTGAACGCCCTACCCCTTTCGAATTATCAATCATTGATTTCCATGGTCGGATTGTATATAAAAAAGATTTCGAACCTGGATACATCAATTTTCACCGTCTACGCCTTACTGAACTAACTGATCTAGGTACCGGGGCCTATTTCCTGCGAATCACAAGTGAGCAAGGTCAGTATACCACAAAAATTGTAAAAACGACGAATTAGGTTCAAAATCTATGCAATCAGAGTCTGTTAGTCTTCATGAATTTACGAAACAGATACAAGGTGTTGTTCGCAGCAATTTTGCACAAACGGTTTGGATCAGGGCCGAAATCAATCAAATTAGTGTCAACAGAAGTGGACATTGCTACCTTGAACTGATCGAAAAGCATGAAAAACAAGATCAGATCATTGCCTCTATCCGAGCCACTATCTGGGCTTCTGCGTTTCGAGGCATTCACAGCCTTTTCCTCAGTCAAACGGGAGAGTCCTTAAAGACGGGTATAAAGATTCTCGCCAAGGTTATTGTTGATTACCATGAGGTCTATGGCATTAGTCTTAACATTAGAGATATTGACCCGACCTTCACCATCGGGGACCAGGCACAAAAACGGAAACAGATTCTCATGCGATTGGAAGAGACCGGAGTAATGAATCTGAACAAGGAGTTGGAGTTAGAGCGAGTACCGCAAAAATTAGCGATTATCAGTTCTCAAACTGCCGCTGGTTATGAAGACTTTCTAGATCATCTAATCAATAATCAGTATCACGTCAACTATTATACTGCGCTATTTCCGGCAGTGATGCAGGGAAATACCACTTCAGCCTCCATTATTCAAGCCCTGGATCGCATAGCACACTTTGAGGAATATTTTGATGCGGTTATCCTAATCAGGGGAGGGGGATCAAAAACTGACTTGAGCTATTTTGATGATTTCGACCTGGCCTTCAATCTGGCCCAATTTCCTATACCGGTTATTACCGGAATTGGGCATGAAAGAGATGAAACTATAACTGATTTGGTGGCGCATACGACATGTAAAACACCAACAGCAGTTGCCCATTTCATTCTCGAATTAGCCGGCGAATTTATCAGTGAATTGGATTGGATGAATGAGCATATTCTGGATGCCGCTCGACAGCAATTGTCTCATGCTCGTCATGAACTGCATCGCTTAAGCACAGCATGTCAGATGAATACCGGTAACTACCTGATACAGGAAAAGCACCAGCTGAAAGAAATGGCCTTGATTAGCCAAAATCTTAGCAAACAACTTCTACAACTGAATCATAAAAAGCTCTCAAAAAGCGCCGCAGCCATACGTAACAGCACAATTCAAAGTCTCAGGGAAGAGCAGGTCCGTTTGAATAACTCTAGTATGATAGTTAAACACCTTCCCAAACAAGCGCTTGAAAGGCACAGACACCAGCTACACAGACTGGAGCAAATGGCTGATTATGCCAACCCACTCAACATACTCAAACGAGGTTATTCAGTTACTGTATATAAAGGTAAAGTGATCAAAGACAGTCAGGATGTACCAAGTGGTGAAATTATGACAACCAAGCTTCACAAAGGAGCAATAAAAAGCAAAAAACTAAAATAATATCCCATTAATAGTTACCTATGATACTAAGAAACAGAGAAATAACAAAGAAGAATGAAATGGAAGCCATCATCAATGAGGCTGCGGTTTGTTATGCGGGATTAAGTGACGACAATCAGCCTTATGTTCTACCTTTTAACTTTGCTTACCACGATGACTGTGTCTTCTTGCACTGCGACAATATTGGCCATAAACTTGACATTTGGAATAAAAATCCTCGCGTTTGCCTCAATTTCAACACAGGTAATGAGTTATTTTCACGAAACAAGGAAGTAGGCTGCTCCTGGGGAATGAAATACAAAAGCGTAAACATTTTTGGCCAGGTAGTTGATGTAACAGATTACCAGGAGAAATATCAGATCATGAAGTTTTTCATGCTGAAATATGCTGGAGAAAACTATGAGTTCTCTGAACCAGCCATAAAGAATGTGAAGATCTTACGAATACCAGTCCTTGAAATGACTGGGAAAAAATATGGATATTAAAGAATAGCAGATCATGACCGATAACGAAATTACCTACAGTACAGCCATTGAGGAAATAGAGAGCATTCTACAGAAGATTGAAGACCAAGACCTCGACATCGATGAACTTGCAGGACAATTGAAACGAGTAACGACCCTTATAAAAACGTGTAAGAAGAAACTTCATGTTGCCGAATCTGAAGTAGAAAAGATTCTCAAAGAGATAGAAGATGAATAGTTACAAGCCAATCATTGAACATTAAGCAAGCAACTTTGTAAATATGTTATACAGGTTTGTATTAACTACTTGATTTTTAATGAATCTTTATATCTTTACACGCTGAAAAATTGATCTTACGTTAATTTATTGATATTGAAAACCTTAAAATTATGAATGGTAAAGCTATGTTGCGTTCAACGATTCTGTCTCTGATTCTGTTTGGATTCATGGGGACAGTTCATGCACAAGACATCAACAAAGCTAGAGAAGCTTTTAACAACGCACTTCAGGTACAAACCAGTGACCCGATTGGGGCAATTAAACTGGTACAAGATTGTTTGGATTTATGCGGGCAGATTGGAGAAGATGCTGACGAGATTCGCCAATTGGCAGAACTGAAATTACCTGAACTTTATGTGAATCAGGGCAATCAACTTATCAAAGCAAAGGACTATCCAGGAGCCATTTCTGCATTTGAAGAAGCAGCCAAGGTTGCCGAAGAATACAACAACGATTTAGCTGG
>CAYUGX010000123.1:0-5102 GCA_964444375.1 uncultured Porphyromonadaceae bacterium
GCCAAGATGAAGGCACATCAGATGCAATCAATCAACTTGGGGGTCGAGCCGTTAAAACTCAGGCCCGCGAGATCACCATTGATGAGGCAAATAAGGTGGTTACCAACCCGTGCTACATGTTAGACAGTAATGTGATAGATATTACTGAGGGAGCTAAAAATGTGGTGGGAGCTATGTTGAGCTTGATGTAGTTAGATCAAGCCTTTTTCGATATCGTGAATCAACTCCTCAATGAGTCGATCATCTCCGGCTGAATCGAATCCAGTTTTGAGATTTGAACTAAATAATCGAGCTATTCCCTGCCAGAAAAAGGCCGATACTTTTCCCCTGTAATGCTCAATCCAGTAATAGGTTGTCTTTGATGTTTCTCTATCGACGAGTTTAAATAGTAAGCGCCCTTGTGAGATAGTCATTTTACGCATGTCTTTCTCATATTCACCCCAGAGAGTTTTCTCAGTTTGTTTGATGAATTTTCTTCGCTCTTTGTCGGTTTGGATAGACCCTAACTCTTTATCTACCTCGGCAACCACCCCCGATATGATCTTGGCATAAGGCATTACTTTTTTCAGATTGTAGACCAAACGCCAATATCTTCGTGCATCACGCCGATTTTTAAATACCCGGGGAGGTCTTACTGAGACCTCGTCAAGTTCAACATGTGGAATGGAATCACCCCCGAGAATATGCGCATTCATGATGGAATCAATTCTTGCGCTATCAATGACCTGGGCCTTCAGAGGACCTGTTATTAGCCAAGAAATAATTATCAGAACCGGTACAAATCTGTATCGCATAGCCAAAAGTAACAAGAATTATACCTTTAACAGAAATGAACTGAATAATGTTGTTCGCGTTATGTATATTCGCACCGCAAAAATTTCATGAATTATGAATAATTTATTCAAACCCAATATCAGCTCAGAAGTGGGTAAGTTGTCTGGGGTAATCCTTCACACTCCGGGAAATGAAGTCGAAAATATGACACCTGCCAATGCTGAACGTGCACTTTACTCAGACATTTTGAATTTGCCAACAGCCAACCACGAATATGAACAACTGGCCGGCGTGTTGAAGAAGGTTAGCCAGGTCTTCCAGGTAAAAACCTTGCTCATAGATATATTAAAAGATCCAACTGCAAAAGCATTTTTGTTAGGAGATATTTGTAGTGGTCAGGAGAATTGCACACTGGTTGAAGAATTAGATAACCTACCGGATGAAGATTTAGCTCGGGCACTAATTGAAGGTGTACCCATTAGACGAGACAATTTGTCGCGGTACCTGAGTGCTGAACGCTATGCTTTTCGTCCTCTTCACAATTTCTTTTTCACCCGTGATTCAGCGATGGTTATTGGCCAGGAAGTTTGCCTGGGAAAAATGGCCTCAAAAGTTCGGGTACGTGAAGCACAAATAATGGAAGCCATTTACAAGTTTCACCCTCAATTGAAAACCAAAACCTATCAAGCTGGTAAATCCACAGGCTACGAAAGTGGGATCAGTATTGAGGGGGGCGATATGCTGGTATTAAATGATCATACCCTATTGATTGGAAGTGGGGTTAGAACAACGACTAGTGGGATTGATTTTTTAATCGACAAATTCAAGAAAGAGAAGGGTAAGAAAAACATACTGGTCCAGGAGCTACCTCCAAAACCAGAATCATTTATCCATCTTGATATGGTTTTTACTTTGTTGAGCACACATGAATGCATGTTTTATGAACCTTTAATCATGAAGCAAACCAAATACCAGACCATCCTGATCGAAATTGAATCTGGAAAAGTACATATCCGACAGGTAAAAAATCTGATAGAAGGACTTAAAGCAGTTGGTCATGAGTATGAAGCCATTCCTTGTGGAGGACGAGGTGATTCATACATTCAGGAGCGAGAGCAGTGGCACAGTGGCGCCAACTTCTTCACTTTGGCACCCGGAAAAGTCGTTGGATATAGTCGCAATGTGTATACCCTGGAAGAGCTGAACCAACACGGATACGAGATCATACCAGCTTCACAAGTTATTGATAATCAGATCAATTTAGCAGATTCCAATAAATGTGTTATTACGATTGATGGAGCTGAATTATCACGAGGGGGAGGCGGAGCCCGGTGTATGACCCAACCATTTCTACGAGACGATCCGTTTTAGTATTTCAGCCCTCGATCTGCTAGGCCATAACTTCTCTGACCTGTTTGGCTGCCTCTTCAAGGGTGATGGCAGAGCTAACTTTCAAGCCTGAAGCATCAATCAGGTCTTTGCCTTCTTTGGCATTGTTGCCTTGGAGACGAACAATGACTGGTACAGGAATTTCTCCAAAGGTCTTGTACGCATCGACAACTCCTTGAGCAACGCGGTCACAACGCACAATACCTCCGAAAATATTGATCAGTATAGCTTTCACGTTTGGATCTTTCAGAATTATCCGAAAGCCTGCCTCGACCGTATCAGCACTGGCTGCGCCACCAACATCAAGGAAATTTGCAGGTTCCCCACCAGATAGTTTTATCATATCCATAGTAGCCATGGCTAAACCGGCTCCATTCACCATGCAACCTACATTGCCATCCAGTTTGATAAAATTCAGATTAAATTTAGAGGCTTCAACTTCTGCAGGATCTTCTTCATTTGTATCACGAAGTTCTGCATAATCAGGATGTCTGAACAAGGCATTGTCATCCAGGTTAACTTTTGCGTCGGCAGCTAAGATGAGATCGTCAGAGGTTTTCGCAACCGGATTGATCTCAACCATGGAGGCATCAATGGATGCATAGGCTTTGTAAAGGGCTGATACAAACTTCACCATATTCTTAAAAGCCAATCCTTTCACCTTGAGGTTGCTGGCGATTTTCCGGGCTTGAAAACCCTGTAGTCCTAATCCGGGATCCACTTCTTCGGTGAATATCAAGTGCGGGGTATCTTTGGCCACTGTTTCAATATCCATACCTCCTTCAGTTGAGTACATGATAATATTCTGTCCGGTTTTCCGGTTTAACAAAATACTCATGTAATACTCCTTGACATCCACTATTCCCTCATCATTGGGATAGTACATTCCCCTCTCAATCAGCAGTTTTCTGACCAATTTACCCTCTGGACCGGTTTGATGGGTAACCAGAGTCATTCCCAGAATATCCCAGGAAAATTGCCTAACCTCTTCAATCGAAGAAGCGATTTTTACTCCACCGCCTTTTCCTCTTCCACCTGCATGAATCTGAGCCTTTACGGCCCATTTGTCAGTACCAGTTTTTCGCTGAATGTCTTTGGCAACCTCAACAGCCTGATCGACAGTCCCGGCCATTTTACCTTCAATGATGGGTACACCGAATTCGTTCAAAATAGTTTTTGCCTGATACTCATGTAGATTCATTGCTTTGTTTTTTTGATTTTCAATCCTAAGGAATCAGACGAAATTGTGAACTTTTTTTGACTTTAACAAAGAGTGTTTAAAGAATTCCTTTCCTTTGCTGAAAGTGATTAACATCTGTCAGTGATGCGAAAATTACGGAATGAAGAATTGAATCGATTAAGCCTCGAAGACTACAAAGAAATCGAGAAATCACCCATAACCATCGTACTTGACAACGTTCGCAGTCTTAATAATATCGGGAGTGTATTCAGAACTGCTGACGGTTTCAGGATTGAACGTGTCATTTTGTGCGGCATAAGTACCTGTCCACCTCATCGTGAAATTCACAAAACAGCCCTGGGCGCTGAAGAATCAGTGTTGTGGGACTATCATGAAGACACCTCAGCAGCCATCTCCGGATTGCATGAAGAAGGCTATACTCTAATCGCGGTTGAACAAGCCGAACATGCAATCCAATTATGTGATTTTGAAGCCATACAGCATGGCAAGATGGCCCTAATTTTCGGACACGAAGTCAAGGGTGTTCAACAGGCTGTTGTTGATGAATGTGATGTGGTAATAGAAATTCCACAGTACGGTACCAAACACTCTTTTAATATCTCAGTGAGCGTAGGAATTGTACTTTGGGAGGTGTTCAGGCAATTACACTAAACCCAATAAGCCCCTTCCCTATCTACCAATTCAATGTCCACAGATATCAATTAGATCTACTCGAACTAATTTATTAGTTGCTTATCTAATTAATCCGTTTTATATTCGTAATGAAAAACTATACGATTATGAGGGATTTAACGAAAGCGGAAGAACAAATCATGCAGGTGCTGTGGCAAAAAGGGCCGAGCTTTGTTAAGGAGATTATACCAGAGTTGCCGGATCCCAAACCAGCCTACAGCACCACTTCAACCATAGTGCGCATATTGCAAGACAAAGGATTTGTCAGTCACAAAGCATATGGTCCAACTCATCAATATTTTGCTTTAATATCAAAAGAAGAATATTCGCATTTTACCTTGAAGAAAATGCTCAATAACTATTTCGATGGGTCATTAAAAGAGATGGTGAGCTTTTTCTCAAAGAAAGAGAAACTTGATTTGAAAGAAATGGATGAATTAATGGATTTGGTTAAGAAAATGAAATAACCACATGGCTGAATTTTTCAGATATTTATTGTTGGCCAACACTTTTCTGGTGATTCTCAGTCTATTTTTCAGACTGTTATTGATCAGAGAAAAATGGTTTCAATTTAACCGGATAATTCTGATGACCGGTGTCATGGCGGCTTTGCTCGTTCCGATTATCCAGCTTGATTTATTGAGTCGCCCAGATCATGCGCTAATCGTGATTCCGGAGGTGGTAGCAAGTTTACAATCTTTTAAACCAGATATTGTCTTGCAGGAGGTACAGATCTATGGAACAGCACCAAAAGTTTTTCCCTGGTTGAATTTGTTTTGGTTTTCCTTCATTGGTGGTATTGGACTCATGGCATTGTTATTCACCTTCAAGATTACCAAAATCAAGCAACTGCAAAGGCAAAATCCGATGAAATGGTACCAAAACCTGTACATTTCATTACTACCAGCAGGTTGGTCTACCTTCAGCTTTTTAGGAACTGTTTACTATCCCCAGCCCTTTACGAGAGATTCTGAGCATACCCAGTTTCAGTTGAATCACGAACGCATCCACATCAGGCAGCGACACAGCTGGGATATACTGTTCATTGAAGTTGTTAAGATTCTCT
>CAYUGX010000123.1:5112-13398 GCA_964444375.1 uncultured Porphyromonadaceae bacterium
CCTGCAGTGTATACCCTAAAGAAGCAAGTTGAACTGACCCATGAATTCATTGTTGATGACATCATTGCCAAACCAAACAAGAAAGCCTACGCTGAGAATTTGCTATCGGCTGTGTTTGGTGTACCTGAATTGGCTATGAGTCATGGATTTAGTAAAGACAGTTTATTGAAAAGGCGGTTCATAATGTTACAACATGAATCACCCAGGGTATACTCATCGATCAAATATTTCATGGTTTTACCTTTACTCATCTCGTTCTTTGGCTTGTCTGCAAACACGACGGTGCTGGCCCACGACAAAGTTCGGGATCAGCAAGCTTCTGAAGTTGAAATTACCACCCAAGAGAAAGATACAAAGAATACTGCTGTACTGATCGATTTGGCACTTCCCGAGCCCTCTTTCAAAAAGCAAGGTATTGAAGCATTCCAGCTCTGGGTGGAGCATCAGATTGTATATCCAGATGAGGCGAAAAAGCTTGGAGAATCTGGAACGGTTAATGCTGAATTCGTCGTGAACAGACAAGGAAAAGTCAGTGATGTGGAAATAAGTCATGGTGTAAGTGAGTCTTTGGATCAAGAGGTCATCCGGGTGATCAAATCATCACCAGATTGGGCACCAGCAATGCAAAATGGTGTACCCATAGCCAGAAAACTATCAATCCCAATTGAATTTGGAATAAAGTAACCTTAAATTAAATATTTCGTATTATGAAGACACTAGTTAAACTAATGTTACCTGGCCTTGCTATGCTCTTAATGGCCGGTATTTCCTCACCTGCTGGAGCTCAGGAAAAAGAGGATGTCGTATTTACCGTGGTTGAAGACATGCCCCAGTTTCAGGGTGGTGATCTCAGCAAATTTCAAGGCTGGATCATGAAAAATGTAAAATACCCTAAAGAAGCTTTAAAGAAAAAAATCAGTGGTAAAGTCTTTGCCAGTTTCGTGATTGATGTTAATGGTAACCTCACTAACCTTAAAATCAAAAAAGGGATCGATCCTCTTTTAGACAAAGAAGTATTACGCGTGATCAAATCGTCTCCGAAATGGTCTCCTGGTAAACAAAGGGGAAAAGCAGTTAAAGTGTCAATAGTAGTCCCTGTTCACTTTAAGCTTTCTTGATTGAGTAAACTCAGGCAAAAAAAAAGAGGGTGTTCAGCAATGAGCACCCTCTTCTTATTTATCTTACGGATTGACTATTCAACAATACCTTTGAATTTGGAATCAGCGAAATACTTTCCAAACTCAATATCAGTCATAGCCAACTTCTTCAATTTAGGCTTTGCAGCTACGGCAGCTTCAAGGGCTTTAAACATATTATCTGCCTTGCCCTGGCGCGCATAAACAACCGCTTTTAGATAGTCATTTATTGCCCAACCACCTTCTATGCAGTCTAAAGTCTTCAATGCTTTTGCGTTGTCGCCATTCAGCATCTGAGCCAGTGCGGCATTAAACAAGCATGAGCTTCCGAAGTTATTTACAGCCTGGGAATAGTTGCCTTTTTTCACGTTAACAATGCCCATGTTGTAATCCACTTCTTTACCGGCTCCTGCAGCGCTGCGGAACAGGCCTTCTGCCTTTTCGAAATTACCTTCTGCCAGTGCGATAACACCCAGGTTATTCAACACAACCGGACTCTTACCGTACAGATTAGATGCTTTTTCAATGGCAACTTTTCCTTTTTCGAAATCACCTAATTGTACATGTGTCATTCCCAAATCATTCCATGCTCTGAAACACTTTGGATACTTTTCAGTAGCGGCTTGGTAGATCCCATTTTGCTTTGCCACATCATCAGTCAAAGTAGCGGCGTAAAGCATCTCTTCGATGTTCAATTCACCGGGGTTATTAGCGGCTAATTGAGCAATCTCATCATCAGACTTTCCAATTACATCAACATTTACTTCGAGTTTAGAACGACGAAGTTGAGGAAGAATTTCCTCTGCCAGTTCAGTAAAGGCTGCAGAGATGTTCTTAATCTCTTTTTCTCTTACAACGGGATCATTGTACATAGACAGAACCCGAAGGATAAGCTCTTTATCTTGAATAGTTGAAGCACTAACCAATTCTTTAAAGCCTTCCCAGTCTTCAGCCGTACTCATCATTGAGAAAAACTCATCTTGAGCAGCCTGATCAACTTCTAATTTTTTCAACTCTGATTGGAAGAACTTAGTAGCTGTCTTTGATCGATTGCCAGCCAGTTTGTCATTCCAGTCAATCTCTCCATCTGGGGATGCATAGGCTGAGACTTTAACACCACGAAGTTTATAATTGTCTTTAGCGTTAGCTTCTTCAACCGCAGTTTTCACTTTAGCAACATCGTCTGAATCTTTCTCAGTCTTGGTGACTGTAGAACTATTTATTACATAGTGGATATCGGCTTCATAGGTTTCAGGGATAATCCGCTGAAATTTGTCAGGAGCAACAATGGTTTGCCCTTCTTTAGCCATCAATAGTACAGGTGTTGAAACGACACCATCCGCTACCTTAATCGGGTCAAAAGAAAGTGTTTTTGATCCCTGTGATGCTTCAAGTTTGATCTGCAATTCTGATACACGCATGGCATTATCATAAGGCACATTGCCTTTGTATGCCAGCTTGCCACCAGACTTAAAATTGATCACTTTATTATTTGCTGTTACTTTTTCACCTTGAAGTGTTACCGGCTTAAATTCAACCTCACCATCTGCTGATTTCAACACAGGTGTGGCCACCACTACCGCTTTTTTAGCAAAATACTTCTCAGGGAATCTGGCGTCAATACTCACATCAACTGTACCGCCGTGCATCTCAACAATTTCAGGAGTTACATCGAATTTAATGTTACCTGCATTCTTTTTCATCTTATTCAACCCGCTGCAGCTTGACAACAGAAATACCGCAACCAAGGTGACAAGAATACTGGAGTTAAAGTTTTTCATAATAAACCCGTTTATTAAGTTTTCTATTCTGGTTTTCCAAGTCACTGCAAATTTAGCACTATTTTGTTGAAAACAAAGGTCAAAATTAGGCTCAGAAGCTAGAAAATGTAGGCTAAACACTTTTCCTAACTACACCATTTAACATGATTGATCCCTGGCTCATATTTGGCATTAAACATGATTTTAATGAGCGTCTGATAATCATCTTCCTGATGAACAAAATCGCAGGTACCCACATCAACGATTAGAATGCGCAAATCCGGTTGTTGATGAAAGAAGCTAAAGTAACTATCCTGAATGCTTTGTAAATAGTCGTGATCGATCTCTGATTCGTATGATCGTCCCCGTTTTAATATATTCTGAAGCAACTGCTCAGGATCAGCGTGTAAATAAACATACAGGTCAGGTTTTGGGAAGCTTTGGTATATGATGTGAAAAATCTGGGAATACAAACTGTATTCGTCCTTGGCAAGTGTGTTTCTCGAAAAGATCAGTGATTTCATGAAGTAATAATCGGCTATCGTAAATGAAGTGAACAGCTCCTTAGATTGCAGATCTTTCTTCAATTGATTATAGCGGTCAGCCAGAAATGACATTTCTACTGGGAAGGCGTAGCGTTCCTGGTCTTTATAGAATTTTGGCAGAAAGGGATTATCAGCAAATCGTTCAAGGATTAACTTAGCCTGGTAATCCTCACTAATTTTTGTGGCTAACGAGGTTTTTCCTGCACCAATATTTCCTTCAATAACAACAAACTGATATGGGCAAGGATACGACGCTGGCATTTTCATGCCCTAAAGATAAAAAAGAAGGAGGCGGTATAAAACCGCCTCCTTTATATAATCTATTCCTGATCTCTTTTCTTGTGGTAGGGTGGTCGATTTCCTGACCTTCTCCTATCGGATGAACCCCTATCGGATGGTCCGCTTTGATTAGGATCACGTGGTGGCCTTTTCATGAGCGCCTTTCGTGATAAACGAAGTTTACCCGTTTTCTCATCCACTTCAATCAACTTTACTTCAACTTGTTCACCTTCTTTCAAGACGTCCTCTACTTTCTCGATTCGTTTCCAATCGATCTCTGAAATGTGCAACAGACCTTCTTTACCGGGCAGAATCTCAACAAATGCACCAAATTGTACAATCGATTTGATCTTTCCAGTGTAGACTTCACCAACCTCAGGCACCTCGACAATGGCATTAATCATCTCCAAAGCTGCATCGATCGATTCCTTATTATTTGAGGCTACCTCAACTAAACCAACTCCATCTGTTTCTTCAATAGAAATAACAGTATCGGTCTCTGCCTGAATTTCTTGAATAATTTTTCCACCAGGACCAATTACAGCACCAATCAAATCTTTTGGAATGGTAAGTGTGATAATCCTAGGTACATGTGGTTTATAGTCTTCTCGGGGTTGGTCAATGGTTTCCATCATTTTATCCATGATATGGAAGCGACCTGCTTTTGCTTGCTCAAGTGCTTTGCTCAGCACTTCGTAAGATAACCCGTCGACTTTGATGTCCATCTGACAGGCTGTAATCCCATCGCGTGTTCCGGTCACTTTAAAGTCCATATCACCCAGGTGATCTTCGTCACCCAGGATATCTGACAAGACGGCGTATTTCCCGTCTGGATCCATCACCAAACCCATGGCAATTCCCGACACCGGCTTCTGAAGTTTGATGCCCGCATCCATTAGTGCAAGTGTACTTGCACAAACAGTCGCCATTGAACTCGAACCATTTGATTCAAGTATATCAGAGACCAGACGGATGACATAAGGATTGTCGTTTCCACTTGGAATCATGGGTTTGATTGCACGATGGGCCAAATTACCATGTCCAACCTCACGACGAGAGAGGCCTCTCACGGGACGTGCGTCACCGGTTGAAAACGGTGGGAAATTATAATGAAGCAAGAATCTGTCTTTTCCTTGAAGCATGACTTCATCGACAATCTTCTCGTCCAATTTTGTTCCCAGGGTAACCGTAGTTAGTGACTGGGTCTCACCGCGGGTGAAAATGGCTGAACCATGTGCTGAAGGCAAGTAATCGATTTCAGACCATATGGGTCTGATCTCATCTGGTTTGCGTCCGTCGAGACGTACATTCTCATTCAGCAATAAGGCACGAATAGCTTCTTTTTCAACATCGTGGAAATATCTCTTGCCCATTGATACAACAGCATCTTCAACTTCTTCACCCAAGGATTCGATAAACTCATCCCGGATCTCAGATAATGCTTCTGACCTTTCATGCTTTGGTTTTTGCGACTTCGCAGCTGCGTATACCTTATCATAGGTTGCTTCTCGAACCTGCTTCTTCAGCTCCTCATCGTTGTTCTCATGTGAATACTCACGAAATCCTTCGACACCTACCTCTGCTCTTAAGTCAAGCTGGGCCTGACATTGTTTCTTAATTTCCTCGTGGCCAAATTTAATGGCCTCCAGCATTTCCTCTTCTGATACTTCCAGCATCTCACCTTCTACCATGAGAATATTGTCTAGAGTAGCTCCAACAATCACATCCAGATCAGCTCTTTCAAGATCGTCTGAGGTCGGATTGGACTGAAGTTTGCCATCAATCCTGGCAACACGGCACTCTGATATCGGGCCACCAAAAGGTATATCGGTGAGGGTTAACGCCGCAGAGGCAGCCAAACCGGCCAAAGCATCAGGACGGGCATTCATATCTGCTGAAATCAAATTGATCGTTACAAATACATCTGCATGGAAATCATCTGGAAATAAAGGGCGAAGCGCCCGGTCAACCAGTCGAGAAATAAGAATCTCATTGTCGCCTGGTCTGGCTTCTCTTTTCATAAATCCACCTGGGAATCTACCTGCAGAAGCGAATTTCTCTTTGTATTCTACACTAAGAGGCATAAAATCTACGTCTTCTCTTGCCTCTTTTGCAGCTGTAACAGCTGCTAATATTTTTGTATCACCCATAGTGAGTACTACAGAACCATCAGCTTGCTTAGCTAATTTTCCAGTCTCAAGGGTAATTTCACGACCATCAGCTAACGTGATGGTCTTCTCATATAATTGATACATTGTTTTGTTTTACTAAATATGTGCTAATAACCTAAATGTAGGGGGAATCAGGTGGTCAACCTGTAGGGCTAAACAAGAAAAAGGCAATCTCAATTGCCTTTTTCCTGATATAATGTTATTTACGAAGATTCAGCGACTTGATGATGGCTCGGTACCGCTCAATGTCACGATCTTTTAGGTAATTCAATAACCTCCGTCGCTTACCAACCAATTTGATCAGCGCACGTTGGGTACTGTAATCCTTGTTGTTGTTCTTCAAATGTTCTGTCAAATGAGCAATACGGTAGGAAAATAAAGCAATCTGGCCCTCTGTAGAACCAGTATCCTTATTAGACTTTCCGTACTTCTCGAAAAACTCTTGTTTCTTTTCCGCTGTTAAGTACATTTCTTACTTACTTTTCTTTTAACTTAAATATCTCTAAAATGAGGTGCAAAATTAAGCATTTCTTTCTGAAAGACAAAGGGAAAGACAAGGTTTTCGGTCTTCAACAAGTTTCAAGTGACAGTTGCTATAAAAGACATCAGGATAACTGGATAACCGGATAACTTGATAACTTGATAACCGGATAACCGGACAACAACATTTCACTACATTGACTATCTTTAAAATAAAAAACATGAAACATATCATCTGGGCAATTCTGGCCATTTGCCTGTGCAATCCTTTAGTGGGACAGGAAGAAGAGATCTTCAAGCCGTTATTGGGTGTATGTACTTCCATTGATAATCATGAAAAGGTTGCAGCGGCCGGTTTTGACTATATAGAAGAAGGCGTTAGACGCTTTTTAATCCCAACAAAATCTGATGAAGAGTTTGAGAAAAGGCTGGCTATTTTAAAGCGTTCAGACATCCCCATACTGGCTTGTAATGGATTTCTGCCTGGTTATCTGAAAAGTACCGGACCTGAAACACAACACGATGCCATACTGACCTTTGCTGAAACAGCTTTCAAGCGAGCTCAAATAGCAGGTGTTAAAACGATCGTTTTTGGAAGCAGTGGATCGCGCAACTACCCCGATGACTTTGATCAGGATAAAGCATACAGGCAATTCGCTGATTTGTTGAAAAAAATGGGTCCCATTGCCGCCAAATACGATGTAGTTGTTTCCATTGAACCCCTTCGTAAGGGTGAATCAAACTTGATCAATCGAGTAGAAGAGGGCTATGAACTTGCCCGTTTGGTCAATCATCCGAACATACGGGTGCTTGGAGATGTATTTCACATGATGCGTGAATCTGAGGGCCCTCTGTCACTTATAGAAGCGAGAAAATGGTTATATCATATGCATATTGCCGAGGTGGAAAAAAGAACAGCTCCTGGATTGAAAGGTGACAATCTTGTACCCTACCTTGAGGCACTAAAGCATGCTGATTATAGCGGTGGTATCTCAATCGAAGGCTCGTGGGGAGATGATTTTGACACCAATCTTTATATTGCCAGGGCCTATTTACAGGGACAAATAAATTCGTTGAATTAATCCCAGGTATAGGTAAACTCGCCCAGGTATGCCGACATAATTGGGGATCCCCTGAGCAGGAAGGTGACTGATTTCTCGCCATATTCCCTCAATGGGATTAAGCTAAACCCCAGTTTGGCATAGAGTATCGCCTCACAGAGATCACCGTTGCCTTCATGCTCGAATAGCAATTCGATGTTACCGGTTTCATTTTCTGGCATTTTCCAAAGATTATATTGATGAATACCACAGCCCCCTGAATGGGAGATCTCCCAGTGCAGACTGTCTCCCTCAATATAAACTGTATCAATAAAAAACATATCCAGGGATAGCTGATCATAGTTCGTCTCCTCAAGCTCTTCAACTTCCCAAACACGTTTTTTGATCTCATCTATTTTGATCGACTCATAGGGAGTTCCCATTAGACCACACCTATAGTCTTCAGCTTCGTTCGTGTATGTCAATAAAACATTCAATCCGTCAATCTGATAGTCTTCGGCAAGATTTGTTGGGTGGTATGATACACCATCCATCAGCAATAACCAACCACACCCATCAACAGCGGGCGCACCCGTCCAATAGACAACCGCCTTGTTGTATTCAGGATCTGGGATTACTTCCTTTTTACAGGCATTGAAAGTAGAGAGAATGAATAGGGCTAAAATGGCGAAGGTTAACTTAGTTGAGATGGTTATCATGGTTGTTATGGTTGTTGTTGTTGTTATAGTTGTCGTTGTTGTTAATGGGGTTGGCCGGTTGGCCAGTTGTCCAGTTGGCCGGTTGTCCAGTTGGCCGGTTGTCCAGTTGGCCGGTTGCGGTGTATTTAATTATGTAATTAGTTATTTAATAAATTA
>CAYUGX010000124.1:0-1348 GCA_964444375.1 uncultured Porphyromonadaceae bacterium
CATCATGTACACCTTTGGGCCTACTCGATTGAAGTAAACTAGCTTGCTTTGCCCCAATGAGTTGCGGTCGGATCCATTTGTTCCTAATCCCCCTGAGGTGGCATTCAGGTAGAGCACTTCTTCATTGAGTTTATCAATCTCAAGCCAGAGTTTACCGGTAGTTTCATCCCAAAAGAAAGTAAAGAAACCGTCGAAGGCTATCATGTCTTTGGTCTTTTCTTCGATGGTAATTGCTTGGGCGAATGCAATCGGTGTCACCAGCAAGCAGATCAGAATAAGAAAGATAGACTTTTTCATACCGTCAGTTTTGTTGTACAATTTACATAACAAGTGGTTAACATATTGGTTTAGATATATGTTGTTCAAGCAGGTTCAGGCTGGGCCGATTGTTTTTAAATCTTGATCTTAATCCTAATCTTTGACTTAATTTTACTTTCACTCTTAAGTTTTATATCTCATGCGAACAAACAAAGTCATCCACCTGGTCTCCTGTCATGCTGAGGGAGAGGTTGGTAATGTAATCATTGGTGGTGTTCCGGTTCCTCCCGGTGAAACCATTTGGGAACAATCAAGATGGATCGATCAGGATAGCAAATTGCGCAATTTTGTGCTCAATGAGCCACGAGGAGGCGTGTTTAAACACATCAACCTGTTGGTGCCCGCCAAGAATCCCAAAGCCCAATATGGATTCATAATCATGGAGCCTGAACATACACCTCCAATGTCGGGATCTAATTCTATCTGTGTGTCCACCGTGTTACTCGATACTGGATTGGTTGAAATGGTTGAGCCCATTACAGAATTCTTCATTGAGGCACCAGGAGGTTTGGTTGCCGTTCGTGCCTTCTGCGAGAATGGAAAGGCCAAAAGCGTTCAAATATACAATGTGCCCTCTTTTGCCGATCAACTTGAGGCAAATCTTGAAGTATCTGGCTATGGGACATTGAAAGTGGATACTGCCTATGGGGGTGACAGTTTCGTACTGGTTGATGCAAGGGAGTTGGGTTTCAGTCTCCTACCGGATGAAGCCAAAGACCTGGCCAGTCTGGGAGCACGAATTACCAAAGCTGCCAACGAGCAGATCGGTTTCAACCATCCAGCAGACACCGGATGGAATCACATATCGTTTTGTCAATTTACCTTGCCACTTGTACGAAAAGATGGGGCCTTCAGAGGCCGCAATACGGTAGCCATTGATCCGGGAAAACTTGATCGCTGTCCGACAGGTACTGGCTGCTCGGCCCGGATGGCCGTTTTACAGGCACGTGGAGAAATGACCGTTGGTGACCGCTATATTGCCGAATCCATTATTGGTTCAACTTTCGACTGTTCTATTGCGGAGTTAACG
>CAYUGX010000124.1:1358-13380 GCA_964444375.1 uncultured Porphyromonadaceae bacterium
ATTGGAGATAAAAGAGCGATTATCCCAACGGTTCGCGGAAGAGGTTTTATAACGGGAACTCATCAACTCATGTATGACCCGGAAGATCCATGGCCAGAGGGGTATCGGGTGGCGGATACGTGGCCCTCGATGAAAACATAGGATTAATACTTAGGAGTAAGGCTAAGATTAATTTTAAGATTATGTGGATTGCTGTTTAATGTCAATCTGGCCATTTGCTGGTGCCACATTGTTGGGTACAATGTTTAGTCGGGTTTTTGAAAGTGAAACGAAAAATACTGCCATTTCCCACTTTCAAAGGCTTTGTAAGTATTTGATCCGATTGTTGCTGCAAAATCGAGTGCGATATAGTTTAAAGGCCACGGGGCTACTCTTCTGATTAATCTTCTTTTTCTTGGATCATCTTGCTGTAAGGCATGTACAACTTGGGAAGTTATGTTGTTTTCCCGGATCTTGATTAAGCCTGACCGCTCAAGTGAGGCAAAGAAGGAATTGAGTTGAAAATTGTACCTGTAGTCGGTATACAAGAAGGATCCGCCTGGTTTCAACACCCGGTAAACTTCTTTAAGAAAATGATCAAATTTCGGATAGCGATGAGACGATTCTACGTTCAGGATGACATCAGCCGAATCACTTACTTCTTCGAGGGCCTGGGCATTTCCAGTGAAAAAACGTAAGCGTTCGTGACCATGTTTGCGATTACAGAATTGAACTGCCATCTTATCCAGATCGATTCCTTTACCATAAAATGGTCCGTGTTTCCTTTCAAGAAAAGCCAATCCGCCTCCACGTCCGCATCCCACCTCCAATACTCGCTTCCCCTGTAGATTCTGATCCTGGGCCAGGTGATCGTAAAGTTGAATAGAATATCGATTTGCCTCTTCGTCGGGGTGCAATTCAAGTTGTCGTTCACGATGAGCGAAGCCGTAGTTCATAAATTCAACCATGCCTTTTCGGTCAAGCAGACTGATGATCCGATACCAAAGTCGAAACCATAGCTGGGCCCGCATATAAATATGCTCTCTAATATTTGTCATAAATAGGACGGTTAAGCGGAATAAAAATAGAGTAAAAATCGGTAAAAACAAGATCCTTAAACTGGATTTCAAAGCAGGATCATCAAGTTAAAAAGGTGTTAAATAACTGCCTCGAGCTAGAGCATGGATATACATTCATACTTATATATGGAATAAGTCTAAATAAAAATAACCAACTCTTTTATTAACTAATACCCTTACCATGAACAAGATTTACACCTTATGTTTATTTGCATTTGCTTTACTGGTTGGACCAATGGTTTCTGCCCAGGAGCAGGTAAAAAACAAACTTGAAAAGCAATCAAATGAAACCGAACAGGTAGTATTCCAGCACATTAGTGAATATGACCAGTTGCCGATAATTGAGAATAATCCAAATTTGGATGCTGAAGATTTACCCTATCCAGCTCCACCAGACACTGATCCGGGAATTGATGCTAATGAATCTAACTCTGGATTGAAGGGAGGCAATATCAGTTGCGTGTATACCTCACTCGGTTACAGATATGGATATTATTACGGGGACGGTAACTTTTCCCTGAGTCCACCTTTGTATAGTTATTATTACTATGCGTACCAATGGCAGCCGGTTAGGTATAATTTTGATAAGCCGGTTACCAGCATTAGATTAACTGTGTGGTATCGTGTGAGAGTCAATGCTTATGACACAGATGGTAACTATCTCGGAACGACTGCTAGTTATGGTAGCGGGTGGAATAATTTATATTATACACCACCAGCAGGTAAAAAAGTAGGCCATATTGTAGTCCAAAATTACTATTCAAGTGGCTCCTATTGGTACACATCTAACATGACAGTCTGCTACGAAACCAATCAGGCTCCGGTAGCTATAGCTCAAAATGTTACCGTAGATGCGGATGCAAATTGCCAGGCAGCGGTTGTTGCAAGTGCAGTAAATAATGGATCCTATGATCCTGATGGTGATGGTCTTACTTTCTCCTTGAGTCCGGCAGGACCTTATCCGGTGGGTACTACAAATGTGGCACTGACTGTCAGCGATGGTCAGGCCAATGGTTCAGCCAATGCTACGATCACCGTTGTGGACAATACTGCACCAACTCTTTCTGTCCCTGATCCGGTCAGTACGAGTAATGATGCTGGTTTGTGTGGTGCTTCAATGAGCCTGCTTCAACCTTCTGCCACTGATAACTGTGGGATCGCCTCAGTAAGCAGTGATGCACCAGCCTTCTTCCCGGTGGGAACTACTACCGTGACCTGGACTGCTGTGGATGTTCATGGAAACAGTGCTCAGGTAACACAGGATGTGACTGTTACAGACGATGAAGCACCGGTGCTTGAGGTGACAGCTGATGTGACAACGCTGTGGCCAGTGAATCATAAGTATCAAACAATAAGGATGAGCGATTTACTTGTAAATGTTTCAGATAATTGCTCCATTAATGCAAATGGTGTGTTCATTAAGAGCGTAAGTAGTGATGAGCCCGAGAACGCAAAAGGCGGTGGTGACGGAAATACAAAGAATGATATCCTTATTGCAGATGGTTGTCAAGAAGTTGATTTAAGGGCAGAAAGAGCCGGCGGAAGTGATGGCCGTGTATACACCATTACGCTCTCGGTTACTGATGAAGCAGGCAATGAGACAACAGCAGAATGCTTTGTTCAGGTGCCACACAGTAAGAAAGGTGTTGCCGGAAACGATGGAGCAGCTGCCGGATATACCGTATTCAGTGGTTGTGGAGGAAAGGCTGGCGCTATTGGACAAATAGCTACCGGTTTCGACCTGGATGATCTGACCATTAAAGCTTTCCCGAATCCGTTTAGCGGATCCATGGAATTCTCATTCAACCTGACTGATGATGCACATGTACAGCTGCATATCTTCAACTCAACTGGTCAGCTGGTCAATCGGGTAATCGATCAGGAGATGGGTGAAGGTCAGGTTCGCCAAGTATGGAATGGCACCGATTCCCAAGGATCAGAGCTGCCTGCAGGCATGTACTTTGCCATCCTGAGAACCGACAAACAAATCGCCAGAACAACATTGATCATGTCGAAATAGTTTGAGTAGATTTTCATAAGAAAAGGATCTGGATTTTTACAGATCCTTTTTTTTGTTTTTGAGCCCCCGTTCCGGTGATAATCTCTTCAAAATGGCACTTAATTCAGGAGTGACATCATGTTTGAGGAGACCATCACCTCCGATCGCCTTTTCGTTTGTCGAGTTGTCGCGGAAGGGATAATTTCCTCAAAATGCCACTAATCGTAGTGACTTCAATGCTCATTCATTCTATCTGCAGGATTAGTGAGATCATGTTTGAGAAAACAATCCCTTCCGCTCACCTTAACGCCTCTCGTCTCTCGCCTCTCGCCTCTCGTCTCTCGTCTCTCGTCTCTCGTCTCTCGTCTCTCGTCTATTCCAGTCCCAATTTGGTTTTTACTGCTGCTAGAATATTCTCCGGCCCCTCCTCAGGAAAAATGAGCACCGATCCTCTTGCTATGTCAAGGATGTAGGTGAATCCTTGCTCATTGGCGACTTCCTGGATGGCTTTCTGGGCTTTTTCCTGGACGGGTTGGAAGACTTCTAGCTGATATTTCTCCAGTTCCTGCCTGGCGGCACCGTTGAAATTCTGGATGTTGTTGTCCATAGAAGCCAATTCTTCTTGTTTGGCCTTCAGGATGAGGGGAGACAAACTATCCTGGCTGAGCATGAAGGCTTCGTACTTCTTGTTGAATTCAACCTGTAATTCTTCGGCTTGTTTCTGGTACTCCAGTGTTCTGGCTTCAAAAAGGGCCATGGCTGAGTCGTTTTCGGGCATGGCGGCCACCAGTTCGTTAGAATTGATGCATCCGATTTTTTGTTGTGCGATAGCACTTGTGGATATTCCGCTTGTTAAGAATAGACCAATTGAGAGGGAAATAAGTAGGTGTTTCATTTTTCGGTATTTTGATTTTACATTATGGCTTGAAATTATCCATCATTTCTCCTGTTGCAAAGCTGATTAACTTATGTTATGGATCGTTAACAATGGCTTACATTTGTTATGAATTATTAAGTAAGCTTATTGAACTTTAATTAGATCATTTTGTCTTGTTTCATTACTAAAAAACGTGTTGATGCCAAAAAGAGGAAAACAAATACCGGTACAGAAATTTATCCGGATTGAGAGTTTTAGTGGGATTTTACTGTTTGGAGCCACCATACTGGCGCTGATCTTGGCCAATTCACCTTTGCGTGAATGGTATGATGCTTTATGGCAGTTCGAGATTGGGATCAAATCAGACAATTTCAAACTGATCAAACCCTTAATTCTATGGATTAATGATGGTTTTATGGCCATATTCTTCTTTCTGATCGGACTGGAAATCAAACGAGAAATTCTGGTGGGTGAATTGAATTCGATCCGTAAAGCCTCCCTGCCTGTTTTTGCTGCTATTGGAGGGATGCTGATTCCCATGCTGTTTTATATGTTCCAAAATTCGAATCCGGATACTGCGAACGGCTGGGGTATCTCAATGGCCACAGATATTGCATTTTCACTGGCCATTTTACGGGTGCTGGGAACACGTGTGCCATTGGGTTTAAAGGTGTTTCTAACTGCCTTTGCCATCATCGATGATATCGGTGCTGTGCTGGTGATAGCTATTTTCTATTCCAACAATATTGCCTGGGATTTAATAGGGTATGCTGGAATCCTATTATCGATACTTTATTTTCTTTCCTACCGGAGAATCCATAACAAATACCTGATCCTGACCTTCGGATTGGCTATTTGGGTGCTGTTTCTTAAAGCAGGTATTCATCCAACCATAGCTGGTATTCTCCTGGCTTTTGCAGTACCTATCAGGCAAAGGATCAATGAATATACTTTTGCCCAGAAATTACAGCAAATCGTAGGACGAATCACTGAAGCCGACAATACCAATCCTTTACCAGTATTATCAAAGAAGCAGATTGAAGAGATCGACAACCTGCAAGACTGGACTTACAAAGTTCAATCCCCATTACAACAATTAGAACACCGCCTACACAACTGGGTGGCTTATCTGATTATGCCCATCTTTGCTTTTGCCAATGCTGGGGTAGGCTTCTCGCAGGATTTGAATCTTGATACTGCCCTCACGATGCAGATTATTGTTTCACTGGTGCTGGGAAAAATGTTCGGTGTCACGATATTCGCCTGGCTGGGAATGCGACTGAAACTGGCTGTGTTACCGGATGGTGTCAGGTTGGTTCACTTGTTTGGTGTGGCCATTTTATCGGGTGTGGGTTTCACCATGTCGCTATTCATCGGTAACCTGGCTTTCATAGACCAATTTATCTACCTGAACTCAGCGAAAACAGGTATTCTGATCGCCTCTTTCATTGCCGGACTAATTGGTTACCTGGTACTTCGTTTTACCCTAAACAAAACCCAGAAGACCTAGCGCAATAATCGTTTGGCTTTTTTGTGGACCTTTATAGCTTGTTTGTTGCTGTATTGATTCAGGATGGCAATGGCTTTATCTGGATTGCGATCCAGTACTTTGTGTACCGCAGATTCAAATTTCTTCTGAACCCGCAAATTTTTATGGTCGATTCGTTCCCAGGTGGTTCGAATCTGATTAATCCTAGTGGTGTAGTCCTCATTAATATATTCGGCCAGTTCAATGAAGGTCCAGTAAGCATGTGTATTAGTCCGGTCAAAGATGCTTTCAGGCGGGTTGTATTGATGCTGAATGGCCCAGTTGTGGTCTTCTTGCCTGTAAACTGCCGGAGTTTCGGTGATGCTGGCATACCAAGGTGTAAAGGTTTGACCATCTGGCCGGTAGTGCGCCAGCCACAGTACCGATGCAGTTTCTTTTGGCTGGTCGCTTCGTAGCTGGGCAATGGCCCCGTATTGGGTGTCTCCTGCTCCGATCATCGATCCATTCATTTTGTAAGGACTACCCAGGGTATATCCCTGTGACTTGTCATGCTCTGTCCCTTCATAATGATCACGTAAGATGCTCATCAAGTCTTCAAGCGAAACTGGCTTCTCAGGCTTTATTGAAAACAGAAATTCAGCATCCAGTATAATGTCCTGCCCCGAAATACGTGTTAATCCAATCCACCGTCTTTTGATATTGCTCGGGTGATTGAGGGATCCCTTTGCTGTATAGGCCCGTGCAAAATGAAATTCCCCATCCGTATCCGGATCATACCACCCCCTCTCAATAGCATAGTCCACAATATCCGGCGAGCCCATGAAATTGGTCTTATCCGATAGGTTGATATAACCAATGGTGTAATAATTTGGGATCACAGCCACCTCATCATCTGGTACCCGCTGCGCCACCCATTGCTTTCCATTGACCACAGCCATCAACCAGGCTTCTTGCGCATCAGCAAAGATGTATGTGCGGCCTGATGAGGCATAACCATAGTGCTCAATGAGCTCAGCCGCCAGTTTGACCGCTTCGCGAGCTGTGCTTGCCCTTTCTGCAACTGCTCTTCGTACCCAAAAAACAATGCCCCCATCATGCAATTCAGGCTGATCTTCTTTCGATGGACAACCATCTGAACCTACAGCCAGCCCTTGCTCGTTCAGATAGGTGTCGCAAACAGCGATCCCTGGCATGTTGATCCACAGATATCCATAGGTTTTTTCAACTTCATCGAGGTATGCTCCATTTTCAAGCTGAATCCTTGTCCCTGCCGGATTACGACGTGCCGGGACTTTATAGGTGTTAACCAGCTTAATGCCTGTATCTTCGTTGTGGGCGAAGAGGACGGAACCATCTGAAGATGCATCCTTACCAACAATGACTGAGAAGCAGTTTTGGGTGTGGGATGCAGAACTTAGGAGTAGGAGTGGAATTAAGGCAAAGATTAGTTTTAATGTTATTGTTTTAGGGATCATGATCATACGGGTATTTTCATCCATAAGGTTCTTTCTTTAGGCAAATAAAGGTAAATAATTAAGTTCTAGCATTCGCCAGTATTACTTTTCTTCAGCTCAGTTGTCCTTATCCCAATCTCGGTATTCTTTTGTCAGCCAGGCGGGGTCACCGGTTCCGCTGGCAAATGTAAGTTTGTCTGGATCCCATTTGATGGTTTCATTGTGGAAATAGAGTTGATTTATCAAATGACATCCGATCACCGTACGTCCGCCAACCTGTTCATTTGCAATCGGTTTTTTGCGTTTCTCAACTGCGCTGAGGAAATCATGATAATGTGAAGGACTGTTGTACAGACGTACCCCTGCATCTTTGAGAAAAAGCTCTTCGGCTTTTCCTGTTTCGGTTTGACAATTGGTATCGGGTGTTGCATCACCGGTGAAGGCGGCAATGGTCTTGCCTTTGACAATCATTTTAAATCGACCACGATTCACCATGACTTCACCATCACTGCCATAAAAATGCACACCGAATCCCCGGTCCTTCCGGGTAACAGTGATTCCATTGGAATAAAGCAAGGTAGCTTCTTCGTCTACGAAGCGAACCTCAACGGGACCACTGTCATCCACTCCCAGCCCCCAGTGAGCAATATCCAGATGATGAGCTCCCCAGTCTCCGACACCACCTGTGCCATATTCACGGTAATAACGCCAGTGCGGGAAATGTCTATGAATGCCACGAGGACTTAAAATAGAATTATATGGCCGATTTGGAGCGGGTCCTAGCCAAAAATTCCAGTCGAGACCCGCTTCCATTTCTTCCTCAGGAAGATCGCATGGTTTTGGCGGCCCTGAGAATGCTGTTTCAACATGGGTGATATTTCCAATGCAGCCATTGCGAACCAGTTCACATGCGATTCTGAATTCTTTGCTTGAACGTTGCATGGAACCGGTTTGCAGCACCCTCTTGTGTTTTTTAACGGCGGCCATTATGTCGACGGCTTCCTGGATAGTATGAGTCAAAGGCTTTTCGCAAAAAACATCTTTGCCTTTTTTGAGCGCAAGCTCCACGATGGGAGCGTGCCAGTGATCAGGAGTAGCAATACATACCGTATCGATGTCATTTCGTTCCAGCAGATCTCTATAGTCGGTATACACTATACACCCCGGGGATCCACTGTCGGGATTGTCAGTATAGAATTTATCGACCCAATGTTTGGCATAATCGCGGCGTGTTTTATCCACATCGCAAACTGCCAGAATCTGCACATCCCTGGAAAATCGTGACATCAAGTATCGTGACTGGATACCCATACCAATGAATCCCATGGTTATTCTACTATTTGCCTGGCTGGAATTGATGCATGAAGGTAAAAAATAGGGAACAGCCATTAAAGGCCCCAAGGATTTGATGAAGGTACGTCTGGAGGTTTGCATGCGGTTTATTTTGATTAATTGAACGAGTTAAAGGTATGAAAAATCACTTTTGGTAAATGGGATTATCTAAGAATGAGAATACTAACAAAGCACATGATTATTCTCGGTAAAGAGTTCTATTTTTGTTACCAATATAGCACGACTAATCTTTTGGGAAATGAATACAAGCTACAATATCGTTTCAGCTGAAGAAGCAGTAAAAGTAATCAAATCGGGTGACCGCATTCATATTCACAGTGTGGCCTGTGCACCACAAAAGTTGATCACCGCGATGTGTAAGCGGGGTGAGAAAAAGGAATTCAATAATGTTAAAATCCAGCATCTTCACACTGAAGGTCCAGCACCCTATTCAAGCCCTGAATTTGAAGGTATTTTTCAAGTTGAATCGTATTTTGTCGGACACAATGTTAGAAAAGATACACAGGCCGGGTATGCCGATTATATTCCAGTTTTTCTTCAGGAGACTCAACGATTGATCAGGGAAGGCTATACCAAGGTTGATGTAGCTATGGTGCAGGTATCACCTCCAGACCGTCATGGGTATGTGTCCCTAGGTACCTCGGTTGATGCAACACTGGCTGCGGTACAGACCGCGGATACTGTTATTGCAGTGATCAATCCTCATATTCCCAGGGCTTTCGGAGATGCATTGTTTCACATGAATTGTATCGATATTTTCTGTGAAGATAATACACCACTTATTGAAGCGATCTTTGGAGAACCCAACGAGATTGAGGTGGCTATTGGAAAGAATGTGGCTGAATTGATTGAGAATGGTGCTACCCTTCAGATGGGAATAGGAGCCATCCCAAATGCTGTTTTGGCCCAGTTAGGTAATCACAAAGACTTGGGAGTTCACACTGAAATGTTTGCCGATGGTATCTTACCATTGGTTGACAGTGGTGTTGTGAATGGCCGCCTAAAAGGGATTGACCGGGGTAAAATGGTCTCCACATTCTTGATGGGCAGTAAAAAGTTATACGACTTTGTTGATGATAATCCTGGTGTAGTCATGAAAGATGTGAGCTACACCAATAACATTGTGAATATTGGTAAAAACCCAAAAGTTACGGCCATCAATTCAGCGATACAGGTCGATATCACCGGACAAGTATGTTCAGATTCTATAGGTACTAAATTCTATTCGGGAACGGGAGGACAGATTGATTTTATTCGTGGCGCGTCAATGAGTCCGGGAGGAAAACCGATAATTGCTATGCCTTCAGTGACTGCTAAAGGGGTAAGTAAAATTGCACCCGTACTGAATGCTGGAGCTGGAGTGGTTACAACCCGATCAAACATGCACTGGCTGGTCACTGAACATGGCGCTGTCAATTTATACGGACGTACCTTGCAAGATCGTGCCAAGTTATTAATCTCTATTGCGCATCCTGATAATCAGGAAGAGCTCGATAAGGCAGCTTTTGAGCGATTTGGACCGCATTATCATTTCGTTCCTGACCAGAACCTATAGTCGTTAAACACAGAAAGGATTGCTCAAGCCTATACTTCGATTGGCGTAACGTTTTGCTGTCTCAGAACGGATGCCTAATATGGAATGACATCATTATCTTGATTTTCATCAAATAGTTGCCTATTTAGCAATCCTTTAGGGTAATTTGAGCTAATTTGATATCCATACGGAATTGATTGCAGGGGATAATAGTATGGATCAAGGTCATGAGTCTGAAAAAAGAATCAAGGAACTGGAAGATGAGCTGCAGAAACTGACAAAGTACTGCAAGCATCTAGAAGAGAACCAGGAGCGTCTCAAGAATCCTTATGATGATTTGCCAATAGGGGTGAGCATTACTTTACCCACTGGCGAGGTAAACGCCAATCGGGAATTTTACCGTCTACTCGGATTTGCCGATGATCCGAAATCATTGAAATGGCAGGAAATTACTCATCCTGACGACATTAAGAAGAGTCAAGATATTGTCGAATTATTGGTGTCTGGTCAAGAGCAGGAAGCTCATTTCACCAAGCGATATATACGCCGGGATGGAACGGTTATCTGGGCGGAAGTGACCACCCGGGTTCATTGTAATCCGCAAGGAAAACCATCGTTTTTCATGACAGCAATACAGGACATCACTCAACAAAAAAAGGTGGAAGCGGCTCTGGTTGAGAGTGAGGAAAGAGTTCGAATAGCCGGGATGGCAAGCTATGATCTGATTTATGAATGGTATCCTGATTCTGAAAAGTTGAACTGGTTTGGTGATATTGATGGAATATTAGGTTTTGAAGAAGGAGAAATCTCGCGAAAAACGGATGAATGGCGCAATTTAATTCACCCTGATGATAGGGGACAAATGGTTGACGCTGTTGAACACTACAAGGTATCCACAAATCCCATTGAATATGAGTACCGAATACGACACGAAAAAGGCCACTACCTGCACTGGAACAATCATGCCATACCGATCTTAGATAAAAAAGGAAAGCCACGCATATGGATAGGGGCATGTACAGACATCTCCAAGATTAAAAGCGAAATAGAAAAGCTGAAAAATGAAAGGGACCAGGTATCAAAGTATCTTGAAATTGCGCGAGTAATAATTGTTGCACTGGATGATAAAGGAGATGTTATTCTGATCAATAAAAAGGGAGGCGAGGTACTGGGGTATGACCCGAATGAGATCAGAGGAAAGAATTGGTTTGAGAATTTTCTGCCTGAATCGAGTAGAGATGAAGTTAAACAGATCTACAAGCAATTGATGGAAGGGAGATTAGAACCCTCTGAGTATTACGAGAATCCTGTCATCACCAAAAGTGGAGAGATCAGGACCATTGCATGGCGTAATACAATTATGGAAGATGAAAAAGGGAGGATATATGCTACCCTGAGCTCTGGTGAAGACATTAGTGAAAGAATGAAAGCGGATGAACTGCTCAGAAATGAAAAAGAGTTTACTGAATCGGCTCTCGATGCCCAGCTGGATACTTTCTTTCTTTTCGATCCAACTAACGGGAAAGCCATACGTTGGAACAAAACATTCCAAAAGCTATCAGGATATACAGATGAAGAGATTGCCAGATTGCCGGCTCCCGTCAGCTATTATAGTGAAGACGATTTAAAGAAAGCTGAGAGTTTTATTGGACAAGTATTAAATGAAGGTTCAGGGACGATAGAGCTGGAGTTTATTTGCAAAGATGGACGCAAGATACCGACAGAATACCAAGTATCGGTAATTTATGATGATGCAGGTAATCCAAAACACCTCATATCCGTCGGGCGAGACATATCTGATCACAAGAGGGCTAAAGCTGCTTTAAAGTACTCTGAAGAAAAGTTTAGGTTAATATTCGAACGGGCACCGGATGCGTATTACTTAAACAATTTAAAAGGTGTCTTTGTTGATGGAAATCTTGAAGCTGAGAAACTGACAGGATATTCAAGAGATAAATTGATCGGCAAGAGTTTTCTTTCTTTAGGCCTTCTCCCAAGAGATCAGATACCAAAAGCAGCTACTGCGCTTGCTAAAAATGCCCTGGGTCGAACCACTGGCCCCGATGAGTTTACCCTAGTCCGGAAAGATGGAAAGAAGATCCAGGTTGAAGTTTTGACACATCCTGTGCAAATTGAAGGAAAGACACGGGTTCTTGGAATCGCCCGAGACATTACCGAGCGAAAGAAGGCTGAGGCGCTGATCTTTGAGCAGAATAAGGCACTAGAGGTTTTGATGGAAGAGTTGATGATTTCTGTAA
>CAYUGX010000125.1:0-13258 GCA_964444375.1 uncultured Porphyromonadaceae bacterium
ATGGGTCACTCGAATTAATAACAAAAGGGCCTGTATTAATCAAAATAATAAAATACAAGCAATCCCTTGGGATAGTAATCCTTCAAATGAACAAACAACAAATATATATAGCCCTACCTCCTCCCCACCTAATTTCGGCTGGTCATCCATACAGGGCAAATATCTAACCGCCATTGAGCACAGCCGGCAGCGCAACTATGATAGTGCACTGAAAGGATTTTACGCTTGCCTTGAAGAAGACCAGTACTACATCCCGGCTCTGGTGGGCGCAGCTGAAGAGTCAATGCGCATAATGAAGTACGAAGAAGCCGAGAATCTGCTAAAGCGGGTTTTATCGATTGACACTTATCACCCACAGGCTAATTACCTGTATGGGATTCTGAAGAAGAAAAATGGTGAGTATTACCGGGCCATCGAGGCATTTGGACTTAGTACCCGCAACATGGAATACCGGGCTGCCGGGTTTGCTCAATTGGCCGAAGTAAGTCTGATGCAAAACAATTTCAAGAAGTGCATGGCTTATGCTGAATCAGCCCTCGACTACAACCGATTCAATCTGAGTGCCTATAAAATGTTGGTATTGGCCAATCGAATGTCCGGACATCCAGCAGAAGCCCAACATGCCATGGAGGTCTTATTGGAAATGGATCCGCTCAGTCATTTCGCTCGTTTTGAGAATTACCTGCTCAACCAGGATGAATTTTCGCTTGATGCCTTTCATTCAAACATAAAAACCGAACTGCCCGAGCAAATCTATATCGAACTGGCTCTTTACTACAAAAACCTGGGTCGTATAGAAGATCATGTCACAGTTTTGCAACATGCCCCGGATAACATTTTGATCAAATACCTCAAAAATGCAGTCATGTCAACGAAAGAGGGGATTTCCAGTTGGCAAGCTGATGATATAGCCTTTACATTTCCCTATCGTCCAGAACTATTCAAAATCATTGAGAAAGCTGAACATGACACACCCCATTGGATCAATCGCTATTTCATGGGATTGATGTTGTGGAATTTTCACCGATTGGATGAAGCACGTGAACTGTTTCTTTCGTGCGGGAATGAACCCGGGATCTCTGCTTTTTATCTAGCGCGTACCCGGTTGTTTGAAGGCAACAATACAGAGCTGGTGGTTCATGATTTGGAACGTGCACTGGAATTGGCCCCTGATGATTGGCGTTGCTTCAAGTATTCAATCGATTTCTTTATGCGTCATGGTGCCTATACACAGGCCCTGGAATTTGCACGCAAAGGTGGACGAAAACTCAAAGACAATTTCATCATTCAGTCTGACCTGGCAAGGGTTGAACTATATACCGGTAATTATGCTAAGTGTCTAAACATCCTTGAAGACCTGGTCATTTTACCCGCCGAAGGTGCCAGGGCAGGACACGATCTATTTCGACAGGCTCACCTCTTGTTGGCCATCGAGGCCTTCAAAGCAAACAGAACTGATGCGGCACTGGAACACATCCAGGAGGCTAAAACCTGGCCGGAAAACTTGGGTGTTGGTAAGCCCTATGTCACTGATGAGCGGATCGAAGACTATATTGAAGGGATAATATACATGAGCCTCAGTCAGGATGAGGCAGCTGCCCAAGCATTTCGGAAAGTAGTAGACTATACCCAAAAACACACTCCCGGTTTAGGCTCACCCAGCCTGCTACTGGCGTACAGCTTGCAATTTCTTGGCAGGGAAGAAGCAGCTGTCAAACAACTAAGTGACTGGCTCAAACAAAAGCCAAAAGATCCTATTGCACATTGGGCCTCGGCCATGTATGCAAACCAAAAAGAAGCGGCAGAACAAGCGCTCAGCCGATATAAAGCATCCACAGGGGGTACCCCATGGAATCCCTCAGGAGCAGATGCGCAGTTTCGTTTGGTCTACGAGGTAGTAAACCAAATCAGATTACAATAGACAACCAAGACAACAATAATAACAACAACGACAACCCCATCCCTGGAACACCGTAACGCAGAAAATCTGAACAATAAAACCATCCATCTATGAAGCCACAACCAATCATCGTGTTAGTTACTTTCGCCCTTGCTGTGCTCTCCTCTTGCACCCCAGAACCAGCAGACTTGGTCATACTTTCAGGTAAGATAGTCACCGTCGACAACGACTTCTCCATCCATGAGGCTGTTGCTATTAATGATGAAGTCTTTGTATTTGTGGGTAAGAACAAAGGTGCCCAGCGATTCATTGGCGATCAAACAAAGGTCATGGAACTCAAGGGTGAGTTGGTCCTTCCCGGGTTGATTGACGCTCATGCACATTTGCACAGTTTGGGAGACAAATTGGCGAATCTGAATATCTCAGATTGCCGGAGTTTTTCAGATGTGGTAAAAAAAGTAGGTGATCACGCTCAAAAAAGCAAAGCAAGCGAATGGATCATCGGCGGTCGCTGGGATCATACACGGTGGGAAGAGAATGCTTTTCCGGTGCACCAGGCAATAAGCGAGGTTTCTCCCAATAATCCGGTCTACCTATCCCGAGTAGACGGAAATTCTGCATTTGTGAATGCCCGAGCCATGGAACTAGCTGGTATAGATCGAAATAGTCCTGATCCGGTAGGAGGAAAAATCATACGGGATGATCTTGGTGATCCCACAGGAGTGCTTATTAACCGTGCTATGAATCTGGTCAAAGACCTGTTTCCACCCGTGGATGAGAAGATGATTCAAGACCGATTTTTGAAAGCCGTGCAGTATTGCAACCGGTATGGATTGACAGGGATTCATGAAGCAGGTGTGGGGCCATCTGAGATTGCTATGTACAAAAAGTTGATTGATCATGGTGAGCTGCCAATCCGACTCTATGCAATGCTCGGAGAACAGGAAGTACCGGTTTTGGACCTTGAGCTTGAATCCTATTTCAAAAAACAACGGATTGAGAATTATGGCAATCACCGATTGGCAGTAAAGAGTATCAAATTGTTTTTTGATGGGGCATTGGGTTCCCGAGGAGCAGCCTTTTACGAACCCTATGCAGATGATCCCGGAAATATCGGTCTTTTGCGAATTACGCCTGAATACATTACCAAAGTTAGTCAGGCTGCATTAGCAGCTAATATGGGAGTCAACACCCATTGCATCGGCATCAGAGGAAACCGTTTATGCTTGGAAGCCTATCAAAATGCCTTAGTTGATTATCCGGATGCTGATCATCGTTTCAGGATTGAACATGCCCAAATTGTTCGTCCCGAGGATATTGATTTATTCACAGAACTCAGTGTGATTCCAGCCATGCAGCCTACCCACTGTACCTCCGACATGCGTTTCATTGAAGAAAGAACAGGTGATAACCGAGCTACCTATTCCTATGCCTGGCGGTCCTTCATTGATGCTGGTCATGTGATTCCTTGTGGCTCAGACTTCCCGGTTGAGTCGGTAAATCCCCTGTATGGAATTTATGCTGCGGTGACTCGTCAGGATCAAGATGGCTGGCCAGAAGGCGGCTGGCACCCCGAGCAACGCATGACCATCAAAGAAGCCATCAAAGGATTCACAATTTGGGCAGCCTATGGTGCCTGGCAGGAAGATGTTTTGGGTTCTATTGAAAAGGGCAAACTAGCAGACCTGACCATTCTGAACAAAGACATCCTGACGATCAATCCACCAGAAATTCTCACAACAAAGGTTGTCACCACCATTGTTGCCGGCCAAATAGTCTACCATCAGCAATGACAACAACGACAACCATGACTACAACGACAACATCCTAACAACACAACAACATAACTACGTCACCAACTAATACAAAAACCCAAGCATCCACAAAGGAATAGTATTCTCTTGTCGTTTTTCAGCATCTTGAATCAACTGATAATGTAAACTTCCTATTCTGCGTTCCCTTTTTCTTGCTGAGCTCGGGTCACTATTCATTGAAAACTCATAATTCAGATCGATCCGCATTGCGTCTGATGAAGTAACATTGACCTGATGAGCAAAGCGAAGCTGATTAAAAGCAAAAGTCTCGTACAACGCTTCGTTGTCAAGTTCATATGGAGAAATGGCAGTAAGTAAAGTCGAGTTGTTGATGAACAGGCGGTCGGGCTTATTAAAATAATTGATGTCTTCATGTCCAGCTGTCATCCAGCCTATGATACCTGCTTTGTGGAGGTACTTGAGGAATTTTAGTAAACTGTCGCGAGTAGTTCCAGCCAGATCGGATAGTTTCTCAATGTTAGGCTTGAGTGGTCCATCTACTGCCAGATAAACCAGTATATGTTTGATTTTGATAACTGAATCATAATCTATTCGATACACGGCAGCCAAATCGCTTGTTAAAACATTGTCTAATAACCTTCTGATCGTGATCTCATACTCAATTGAATCATCCGCCCCCATCGGATAATGACCCTGTCGCAAATATGCATCGAAATAGGCTAGCGGACGAATTCTATTCAATACCTTCACACCCGGTAAGCGATTAACCTCAATAAACTCATTAAAAGGAATAATTGGGAAATACAGCTGATGCTTTAGGGCCAAATACTCTCGAAACGACAATCCCGCCAAAAAATGCAGATCAGCCAACCGTCACAACTCATAAAAACCCCCATCAACATCCCCCAACGACGCACCACCAAACATCACCCTCAAGCCAGGCAACTCCACACGACAATAGTCTAAAAACAACACTATAGGAACATCTGAACCTTTTCCAGCATTCCTGTTTTTTACTTCATCCTTGCTGAAGATTGAATGCCTTGTCCCCGAGTAGGTGGGGATCTTTTGGAAAACTAGTTTATGAACCTCGTCCAAAAACAAATAGTTCCCCCCACTTCGATACCATTCTTTCGCAACACCGACCAAATCCCCTCCATACATAGAAAGCTCATCTACATCCACATACAAAGCCTTATCATCCGGCCCTAATCGATTCTTCATCAACTGAAGCAATAAGGTTGTCTTCCCCACCCCTTTTGGCCCCACGACACCAACCACTGAAGACGACAACGAAATCTGGTCGTACAAGTACCTGGTAAAGTCGGTTTGGACTTTTGACAGGAGATAGTCGGTTTCAGATTGTAGCTTTTTTAACATGGGTTAGGTTGGTAGGTATGGGCTGAAGTATGGGTATTTTTATTTTCACTTTTGTATTAGTGCTTAATTGCTATTATTTCACTAATATATTATTGATTTTGCTATTTTCCTAATACATATATCTTAAGACTTACATAAAACTGAAAACTGAAGACTGAAAACTATAGCAGAAGCGCTAGCTTTAGCCTAAATTTTAAGTACTACGAAATGCGTTTGAACGGTTCCCCAAAAGCAAAACTGAACGAAGAAGCCCGCGATTTTATCAATCTATATGCTTCACTAGGCGAAAGAGCAGAAAACTTCCTGCCTGAACATGTGATGGAGACACTGCGCACTTTTGTGCGTATTTGTTATGAAGAACAGCTTGACCCAGACTTACAAGCAGCCGAAATCAATCGCTATCTGCTGGAGCTAAAGGAAGTGTTACCAGGCTATACCGAAACCAGCCTGATGCTGACTCCAACTGAGGATTCAAAAGCCTTTCGTTATTCGGCAAAACGAAAATCATTCAAACAGAAAATCCGCTATGCTATAGACAATGAGCTGGTGCCCGAAGCTGAAAAGACCAAACTGGAAAATCTGTTGAATCTGCATGATTTTTCTGTCGGAACGCCACCCGTTACCCAAAAGACCATCGACTTTTTGTACAAGGTGCTGATTGGAGATGAAGTCAGGGTTCTTCGAAAATACCGGGATGTCATCGGAATTAATGAAGATGTTGAAGAAGCTCAATGGAACTACATGCTTGACCTGATGGATCAGATGGTGGTACAATCGACCCACTATACCACCGCTGAGGAAAGGAATTTCTTTCTAAATCGCACTGAGTCTACTGTCAACTTCAAGGGACTTAACGGTTTAATACGAACACTGGTATCGGGTACCGCCGATAGTGCCGTCAAGCTTATCCGGGAGGAGGTCTTTACAGGAGATATCATTCAGGAACTGAGGTATACAAATCCTGAAGAACTGATTGCTACCATGAAGCAGGATCCTGTTTCCCTATTCGCTATACGCATTCCGGCCCTTCGCGAAAATATCCTGGGGCGGCAAGATTTTTTGCCCTTCCTGAACCGGGTGATCTTTCTCGATGATTCACCCGAATCTAAAGCCACCAACACCTGTCTGGTTTTTGCTTTCCACAACGGGATCGTCAATACCCTGAATAAGATCCACACGAAGAAACTCGGTGCACCGGCCAATACGCAGATGAACCTGCGACTCATTCTGGACAAAGTGAATACAGAGAACCTGAGCAAGTTTGTAGCCAAAATCGAAGCGCAGATCAATGAATACCAGCGTGAGATGAAGCAGATCAAAGAAGAACAACTGGCCAAGCCCGACCAACCCGATCAGGATATCATGCTGTTCAAATTCGATGAGTTTGCCCGTCAGATCATCAAAGACATATACACCTTGTCAAAACTGGCCCAGTTCATTCAGCTGATCATACGAGTTAAACAACCTGCCGAGCACAAGAAGCTCAATCGGGAACTGGTCAAAGAATTTGAGGAACGCACCAGGGATTATTTCTACTCAGGCAACCAGAATTTGGAGATTTCAACTATTCTCGAAGGTGGTGGAAGAACCCAAATTAAAACCTATGGGGAGTTTTTGCTGCTTCGGAAGCTCAAACCCGTTGACTCAAAAATCATTCACAAATCCAGTGTGATACTGGATGTGTTACCGGATACTTACAAGCGAACCCTCCACAACCATTTTCACAAGAATTTTGGAATCAATTTGTTCCTGGAGAAGTATAAAGCATACCTGACCAAGGTCGAAAATGCGGCCGACAACAAAGGCCGCTTTAAGAACCTGATCATCGATCTGGGAATCAAAGAAAAATACGACACTAAGTCAAGTGACGATCAACTGATCATTCAGGATTTTGTATCAAAGCTTTCAACCCTCGATAAAACTTCAGTCTCAGATGATGTACAAATGATCATCCGTGACCTGTTGTTCTGGGAGAATCGTCAGCCGAATCCATACATCTATTTTGTTGAAGAGGCATCCTGGGAATACCGGGATCTTTTCCCACCCGACCGCTTCGACATCAATCCTTTTGACATCAACATCGAGTTGTTCGAAGACGGACGAGTAGACTACGAACGTCTGCAAACCAAATTAGAGCGCATCCGTGATACCTTCCATCTTTTCGATGATACGGGCACTTTGTGGGATCGTTTCTGTGAGAATACCACTTTCGTAATTAATGACCCGGCTAATCCGACAGGGTATACTGATTTTAACAACCAGGCCTTGATTCGTTTCTTGAAGTTCTTGAATAAAACCAAAATCACCCTTTTCCTGGATGAAGCATACAATGATGCGGTGAAAGTAGAGGATCCTGAGGAACCAAAATGGCGAACCATTTCAAGGTACATCATGAACAATTTCGGGTCGTACCCAACGATTAGCATGGTTACCTCCTTATCTACGACCAAGAACCTGGGGGCTACTGGCGACCGGCTTGGCTCACTAGCAGCCACCCCGTCGCGAAAAGATGTGGTTGACTTCGCCAAAAAACTTTTCTCAGTTGACCGGGCAAACACGAATTCGTTATTTCTCCTGGTCAATACTCTTGAGGTCGCTCAGCTGGCCAAGCGCATTAAAGTACGGATGGATGAAAACCTGCCCAAAGATGCTTCAAGATATAAGATCAAAGAAAAGCTGATTGAATACATCAAAACGGAAACAGCAGCCAATATTCCAAATAAAGTATTTGGTAAATCTGGTGCTTACGGACGTGTTTCACTCTTCGAGGGCAGTCCGCTTCATTTGTTCTTGCTGGATGAACTGAAATCCCTGGATCGCCTCGATGTCTTAGAGTTGCCAGATGATTTCAAATACAAAGATGAGCCCTTCTTCTCGTACTACAAGGAACAATTAGTAAAGAAGCTGAATGAATTCAGGATCAACAAAGAATTCAGGGTAGAATCCAATAAGCGACTGAAAATTGCCAAAAGTGCTGCCGAACAGATCGTAGCGACGAGTTCCGATCCAGATGCTTATGAAGCCTTGCAATCTGATGGTTCGTACCTGTTTAACCTGAAACTGAATCATACTGCACAACTGGTTAAACTGGAGCAATTCTGCCTGCAATTTGCAGGTGATCGGGGCATTGCTGTGTTACCTTACCCAGCTGGTTTTGTCCGCTTTTCACTCGGCGGCTATTTAGACGGTAGCGAAAAAGGCTACGAATTCTTCAAAAAGGAGGTCACGAATGCGATTCAATTGTTCATTCAGAACTGGGAAGGCTATTTGCAGAAAACCCCTGTTGACAATTCAATTGAAGCCATTGTGAATGATTACAGTGCCCTGTTGAGTACACCTAAGGCCATCAAGAAGAGTCTCCTGATCAGAGACATTAAAAGTCTTTACCTGCCATCTCCAAAGCATTCAGGCGTGAACATCAACACCATTGCCACGTCAAAGAATTCTGTGATTGAGTTCTTCGATAATGTGGGTCAGTGTCTTGATCTTGAATCCTTTATTCGCAGCCAGGCTTTCACCAAGGTATACGAAAACCTGCTGCCTCAGATCTACAAGCAGATCCCAGCCATCCGCGATTGGGATATTCACGAGGTTATCGCGCACTATGGCAAGTCTACGTTGTTAAAGTACATCAATAGTAAGGTAGACTTCCTGCCGGATGACCACATACTCGATGGCCCTAACGAGCTGCTTGTCATGAAGGAGATCCTGATCGAGTTGGAACACATCTTGTTCAGTGATGCCAAAGTCAAGTTGATGGCCTTACGTGTGAATGAAGCCGATCGGGCGGGCGATCTGGCAAAGCTAGAAGGCTACAATCAGATTCTCCGTAAGTACATCCAGGAGCTATTGCTCCATTTCAACTTACCCTTTGATCAGGATGGTGAAGATCCTACCTTGGAGGAGCTGTTTACTACAGGGCTGGAACTATTTACGGAAAACACAGGACTGTTAGAATCGGCCATTGACATCGACCACCTCTTGGTTGCAGGTGTGCGTTTACTGCGTCCAGAGGTATCCAGGTTCGACGGTGATCAGCTCGATGCCATTGTGAGGCACTCTGAAAAACTGATCACAACAAAAATCCAGGAACCTGAGAAACGATCTCAGCAATTGCTAAATGCCTACCTGGCAATTGCTACACCCTTGTTCAAAGCCGAATGGAAGATGATGCTCGATGAGATTCTCAATCGACTGGAGAATACCGATTCAGGAGAGCCACGTTTGATTGCTGGTGAGTTTCTCCTATCATCGATTGATTATACCCTTGAATCGATTTGGAGCCGAATAGAAGCCAAAAAACGGTACAAGATCGATCCCGAAACCTTGCAGGGAGAAGCCCGCGATATTATTCTGTTTCTGACTGGTGTCATGAACAAAACCAAATCAACACAGCGCTACACGGCTTACAACCATGTCTTAATACGATTATTGGAACACCGATTTGGTCAACAGAATTCAGCACTCAATGAGATGATCCAACATGGGTATACACTGCATACGGAATTCGGTATGGATAATGCTATTTCTAAAGATAAGCGATATGCCACACTCGGCTGGATCAATGACTTGCTTGAGAAATGCGGAGTCATTGGTGGTGAAAAAGATGTGCAAACTCATACCCGTATTGCTACTGATGCGAAAAAACGGGAGTTTCCTTTCCATAAAATTGATCGCAGTACAGGCTCAGAACCTGCAGATGACCAGGATAAATCTCCAACTGGTCAGGATTTCGTGAAACAAATGAAAACGAGGCCAACTGCTGTCTTTTTTGGCGACCGCATGAATCGCTTTGTTCAAAATCTGGATGCTGAAGATTACCGCTGCAAATTGTTTGATCAGGGATTGGTTAAGGAATTATACATATTCCAGAAATCCTACCTGAAATACCTCACAGACAATTTCAGGTTACTCGGCACTCAAACCTTCACTTTGGATGAAATTAAAGGTTTTGTACCTGATATCGTGCTTTTCTATGGTGCACCCGAAAAGGTGATCTCATACCCCCGAATTGGATACTTTGATCTGGACGGGCCTAATGGTAAGATCAAGACCCTAATGACCCCACTAAAAAGAAAGGTGGATTATTTCGGTGATATCAAAAAGCCGCGTCTTACTATGCTGAACGAGAAGGTGAAAGAAATGGGTGGTATGCCAGTGCATGGCTCTTTGTTCGCGGTCGAGGAAGATGATGGATCGGTCTTTGTGGTCCAGATCAGCGGTGACAGTGGGGTAGGTAAATCAGAAATGCTCGCTGCTTTGATGCTGAAATGGTTGCAAAAAGACTTGAAAGGCATCCGCTCAATCAAGCTCATAGCCGGTGATATGTTCCATGTATTCCCAGATCAGAAAGGGAACCTGTATGGAATTGGAACTGAATTAGGTGATTTCAGCCGGGTTACCGACTTTGATCCGGATTATATTAAGCAATACTCTACCCTGTTCGAAAGTTCTGCTGACAGCAATGTTGAGGATTTGAATTCGCGAAGTACAATTGCCGGTTTCTGCGACATTAGCATGCCTTTCAAGATTGACATTATGCTTACCGCCAATAACTTCTCTCGCGATGAAGCGGGTATCAGGCGCTACGCTAATCCTGAAAATTTCATTCTCTATCGCGAATCCCATGGCGAGCGTAAAGAAAAAGCCACCAGTCAGGATGGACCAAATTTCCAGCGCACCTTACTGCGGTATACAGCCGACAAGAATATAGTGGAGGTTTTGTCAAAACACGGTAGTTACCTGGATGACATCCTTGACTGGATAAAAGATCCGGTATCCGGAATTGACTATTTGGGTTCATCATACAAGATGATCGACAAAATTGACCTGGATAAGTTGGTCAATGAAATTTTCAAAGACAAGACCGGACTCCACCATACAGAATCTATTGCAGTTAAGCATATCCGCTTCGATATCATTAAGAACCGCTTCATTGTAGGCGGGGAAACTGATACCGGTGAAACACGTGAATTTGAACTGGATCGCTTCTTCTTTTCCTCAGTCTTTGGTGCCCTCGCTTCTACTCCGGCAGGAAACCCATTTATTGCCGAAGCCGGTGAAGCTGACATCAAGAAACACCTGGTTCACATTCTTAAAGGAGGAAAAAACGGAAAAGGAGCAGGACGCAATATTCAGTTGGGAATCCTGTCCACCGATCTTGGAAAAAAGGGGAAGGAAATCACCGGGCCACAAAAGGCAGCGGTAGATATGGTCAAATTAATCCGGGAGGTGAGACTCCAAAAACCTGAAATACCCAGGAAAAAGCAAATTGTCAGGGAAGTAATACATCAAGCATACGGTCAGATCCTGCCTGAGCATTCGACCAGCAATGAAGTATTCAGGTACAATTTCTACCTCTACCAGATGGAAGAAATGCGTAAAGCCCGGTTTGTTCGAATTGATGACGAGAGTAGCAGCGTAAACCTGTCAAATCTGCGTGGATTCAAACCTGTTGACCCCGAGAAGGCCTTTTCTCCCTTACTCGTGACGCCACACCTGAATGCAGAACTGTCGTCTTATAGTGAAACCTATGAACAGATTATTTCACTGCCCAACAACGAGAATTTTGGGAAGGAATTTCTGAGTCATGCGGCTGACTTGTACCAGGCCGATGGATACAGCACTGAGACCAGAATCAACAATATGATTACACAATTGCTCTTGATGAAAGGGTACTTGTCGGTTAAAGATCTGGCCAAAGGTCGAATCACTGAAAAAGTAAACCGTGAGACTGTTGCCGCTGCTAAGTGGGCTGTTATGCAAATGCTTTTGCAATCGCAATAAGATATAAAAACCTATTGACTTTCATAATACCTCACTAGTGCGTGCGCAAGAATTTCCATGGGTTTGACAATCTTCAACTCCCTTGTTTTTAACTCATTCACAACGAGGGTGATTTCTGAGCAGCCCAAGACTAGCGCGTTCGCATGGTTGGCCAGATAATGGTCCACTGCATGTTGAAGTAGGGCTAAATTTTCTTTGGTTGATGAGGATCGCGCCTTGATTCCCCACTCCTGGTGATAGATTGCCGTATGTATCCATTTTGATTGTTGCTCAGTCCCCAGATCAATTACATCAAATCCGGCTTGAACCAGCGGGCGCTCATGGAGTTTAAGCTGGTAACTTCCTGTTGTTCCCAGAATTCCCATTTTTGCTTCGGCAGGCAAACTATTTTTCACCTCCCGGATCATTTCGTCAATGACATGCAGCACTTTGATTTGACTTCTTGACTTATTGAGGATTTCCATGATCCGATCGAAAATGGGAGGAGCATGGGCGGTATTGCATGCCATTCCGGCCACCGTACATCCGGCCTGCTCAAGCATAATCAACTGCCGAGCCAATTGGTCGGCAGGATTTTCTTCAACTTCTCCCAGCAGGAACTTGGTGCGGTCAGTGATCGTACCCGGTAGATTCAGCAAGATCCATGGGATATGATCCTGATCGCTTTGCGCTGTTTTTACTGTTGTAATGATTCGTGCGAGGTTTAGGCCTGCAGCAGGACCGATGCCACCTACAATCCCAATCATTTTTCGTGTCTTTTTTTGATTTCCTTGGCAATCAATTCTTTTGGAAGCAGTGGCACCGTATGCCCTCTATATCCCGTAACGGATGTTGCCATAAACAGGCTGTTGAGGATGGCTTCTTCTGTGGCTTCGATGGTTGCCTGGAAGAGCTGTGTCATACGGTTGTTGGTTAGCACCGGGGCACCGATCGTTTCTGAATCGGCCTGGTAGGGTACTCTGATTTCAGGGGCCGTGCTAAAGGCTATGACATAATCTCCACTCCCATTGCTGGCGATGCCTCCCGTGCGGGCAAGACCAAGAATAGCTCTTTTTGCCATCCTTTCGAGGTTGCGTGCATCCACCGGTGCATCAGTTGCCACGACAATCATGCAAGAACCATCAGGTGTGGGTGCTGGCTCTCTTTTTCTATCCATCAGCTCTTTCATTTCACCTACCGGATGGCCATCCACTTTCAGGTCACCGCCAAAATTTGTTTGGACGAGTATACCTACTGTATAGCCCTCCAATGCACCAGTCAAATTTCGTGAGGAAGTCCCAATACCTCCCTTGAATCCAAAACAAATGGTACCAGCACCAGCGCCAACTGAGCCCTCTTCAACCTCACCTGTACTCGCTTTTTGAATGGCTTCATAAACATGATTCTCACCTACATGTCGCCCTCGAATATCGTTCAG
>CAYUGX010000126.1:0-13028 GCA_964444375.1 uncultured Porphyromonadaceae bacterium
ATGTGGCCTTGTGGGAGAATGATGGACAACTGAATTGGACAAAACTCTCTGTGTGCGCTAGTTTTCAGGAGGCCACTTTTGTATATGGTGCTGACATGGATAATGACGGAGATAACGACTTGATCGCTTGTGGCGAGTTAAATGGTGAAGTTGTGTGGTGGGAGAATGATGGCCACATGAATTGGACTGAAGCAATCATTGATAATGCTTTCCCAATGGCTCACACCATTTTACCCAGAGATTTTGACAAAGATGGAGACCTTGATATACTGGCTCACGCCTGCATGAGTAGCAAGCAAGCCTGGTATGAAAACCGGGGCTCTGGTGTGTTTGTCAAACACAACATGGAAGATCTTGCTGGAGCCATCTGGCTTGAACAGGGAGATTTTGATCGCGATGGTGATAACGATTTGGTTGGAACCGGAATGGGAGCAAGCAGCCTGGTTTGCTATGAGAATAATGGTCGTCAGGCTCTTGAAGGAGAATGGCTGGCTGGAGGTTTAGCTTCAGGATTTGCATTGAATGTTGTCGACATGGACGGAGATAGCGACCTGGATGTGGTGGCAATTGGGTTTAATTCGAATACCCTGGCCTGGTGGGAAAATGTTACTGAACCAGCCCAGGTGCTGAATAAGCCCAAATGGATAAGCCGTGACCCGGTGAGCAAGGCAATACTCATTTCCAATGAAGAGAATGGCCAAATCGGTAGGGTGGGACCCGGCGGCGACGCCTGTCTTATTCGAAGTGATTTTCCAGTAAGTACCTGTCTTATCTTGTCTGAAAACCTGCTTTGGGTTAATGCTGCAACTGAATTGGTTGCCTTGGATCCAATATCAGGGGTCAAGCACAAAGCGGTCCGCTTGCCCGTTCAATTCTTAGCGGGGCTAACCAGTGATCAAACAGGACAACTCTATGTTTCTGATCCGCTTTCATCCATCATTTTACAAGTTGATCCACAAACAGGTCAATCCAGAACGCTTACTACTGGTTTAGCTTATCCACAATACCTCTATTATGATCCCTTCCTTGACAAACTAATCGTACTCGATGGTGAAACAACCATAAGTATAAAAATTATTGATTCAGAAACTGGAGCAATCGAATCTCAAATCGAAACGAATTTGGCAGCAGGGGGAGCCATCACCGGTGACGGAATCGGCAATTATTATCTCAGCATACCGAATGAATCGGCTATTTACATATTAACCAATGGAATGGAAGAGGGGCCTGTACTGTATAACAATGAAATCACTGAGCCCTACGGTATGAGTTACCTGTCGGATGATCAAATGCTCCTGGTCGTTAGCCACGGTGAAAATCGAATAGTGACTCTACCTGCTACTGCAACGGGCATAATGGGCCATAGCCTGGAGTCTATTTCCTTAAAAAGCTACCCCAATCCTTTTACCGATGAATTGCATATTGAGCTTAACGGGCTATGCGCAAAGTCTTATAACGTATTACTTCATAACTCAAACGGCAAACTCATCTGGCACTCCCAACACCCAACACCCAACACCCAGAACCCAACACACAGCACACTGAACCTTGCACCATACACCCATCTCATGGCCCCAGGTATATACTTCCTCACGCTTCGTACCTCAGGCAAAGCGATAACAAAGCAATTGACAAAAAACTAAAAACGACTTTTTCATATGTATCACAGATATATTTTGCTAACGCTCCTTGTAGCAGGCTCGTCGATGTTAACGAGTCTTGCACAAACTCGTTTTGAAATGTATTCGGCGGCGCAGTCATTCACCGATCCTGCCGGATTATTTGCTGGTGACATCGACAACGATGGAGACCAGGATATTCTGGCAGCTTCCGGGACTCATGGAGTTATCGTTTTATATAACGAGGGAGGTGATCCCATCCAATGGGTTCCGGAAGCGGTGGATGCAAGCTTAGGGGCCAGTTTAACCGTTCATATGGCCGATGTTGATGGCGATGGAAATCAAGACATCCTGACCGGTGGTTGGGATTCAGATCGGGTGGTGTGGTACCGAAATGCGGGTGATCACCATACCTGGCAGAAAAAGACCATTAGCACAAGCGTGGATATGCCGCATGAAGTCTGGGCTTACGATCTTGATCAGGATGGTGATCAGGATGTATTAGTCTCAGGCGCGGGTGATAATTCTATCGCCTGGTTCAGGAATAATGACGGGTCAGGTACCTCCTGGACCCCACAAATTGTCAGTGATCACTTCATGGGTTCCCGGTCGGTGGCAGCAGGTGATTTTGACCAGGATGGAAAGATTGATCTCACCGGGGCGTCCTTAGATGGCAATGAGATCACCATTTGGCGAAACCTGGGGGGAGATCCGCTTGTCTGGGAAGAGATTACTTTAGATAATCAATTTACCGGATCTCATCGTGTTCAGGTTATGGATATGAATGCGGATGGCAAGCTAGACATAATAGGTACAGCATATGCCATTAGTGAAATCAGTTGGTGGCAAAATCCTGGAACTGTAGAGGCCAATTGGGAAAAACATATCATTGATGGCGAACTTACCGGAGCGGTAATTGGCACAGCAGTAGACCTTGACCACGATGGCGATTTAGACATGATAGGTACCGGCCAACCGGGGAATATTGTTACCTGGTACGAAAACACTGGTGATGAGGCACGCCCATGGACTAAAACCGTGATCACAGATCAGTTTGGAGGTGCATGGCCCCTGTGTGTTGGCGATTTTAACAATGATCTTACTATGGATTTTGCCGTTGGCGGGAATTCGGCCAATGAGATTCGAGTTTTTAACAATATACAAGAAGGTAGGCTGAACCGTGTGGCACAATTGAACTCGGGTGATGTTAAAGTAGGTTTGTTCATTCCACCAGGCCAAATCGAGGCTACTAAGCTGATGCTCACACTTGCCTATTGTGATGATCCTTATAGCTATTCTAGATTGCGAGATATGCTGATTGGCTTATCTGAGAATGAAGGCATCTCGCTGATGGTGACAGAGGCACTGAACTCGGGATCCCCTGGCTATCAAGCCATGGCACCTGCAGATATTGAAGCATATATCGCCTACGCTATTGCACATTTAAACATCTATCCAGATTCAATATATATAGTCGGAATGGCCTGCAATGGTTTACCGGTGGTGCGTTTCGGTGAATCTTTGCCGACATCCGTTTTAGGCGTGATCCCCTTCAATCCCCGGGTACCAACACTATTTACCGGGGATTTTGAAGGGTATCCCGATCTCCCCTTATGCCTGTGTTCAGGTGCTAACCACATCGATCGTTCACGTCATGAAGAATTGGTCAGTCGGGTTGCAAATACTGCACAAAAGGCCTGGTTGAATGATTTACCAGGTGTCGGGGAGGATGTTTTAGTCGGCAACCTGGTTGAAGAATTGACCGACTGCATGAATTACATCGATACGGTAAGGGGTGGGACCTCAAGTGCCCCCGTACACGTAACATCCGGAAGGTTATCAGTATACCCGAATCCAACAAACGGAGTAGTAAACTATTTCGTACCCAATGGATTTGTAGTAGAAAACGTGTCAGTGGTTAATCTATTGGGCGAAGTTATAGAACATCTGCAGGTGGTGAATAGCGCAACGGGTCAAGATCACAGATTGGATTTAAGTGGGTTGGAAAAAGGTCTCTATTGCCTGATAGTTCAAGGATCAGGCAAGCGACTAAACAAGAAGATTCTGATACAGTAAGATTAAAAAGATAGCCGTTTCAGGCGTTCAATGGCCTGGTTTTCATTTTCTCTCGGAACGCACTCCAATCCAAAATAGCCTGAATAGCCTAGATTTCTAGCCACTGAAAGCACCTGGCTGTAGTTTACCTCGCCAGTGCCAGGTTCATGGCGACCAGGGTGGTCGGCTAGCTGGATATACCCTATTTGGTCAATTCCTTCAAGCAAGTGACCACATAAATCACCCTCGGTAATCTGCATGTGGTACAAATCCCAGTTGAGCTTGACATGGTTTGAATTTACATTGCGGCAGATGTCTATGCCTGCTTTAGATCCATACAGACAGTGACCCGCATGATCCACACGGATATTCATGGGTTCAAGGATCAGTGTAAAATCCTGATCCTCCACCATTGGAGCCAGTTTTTCAAGCATGAGCGTGATCTGATCATGCATTTGAGCCTGGTTCATGCCCGGCTGGTCATCACCCCCAACAATTGTTCCCATCTTGCAATTCAGTTTCTTAGCCATTTTGCAGGCCTCACTAATTTGCTGAATGATGGCAAGTTCATTGGCGGGATCGTTAAACCAGCGGTCCCATCCCCAGGCAGTAAACTGGGTGAGCTCAAGCTGATGTTTTTGCAGTGCGTCTGCCAATGCATCCAAATCATGCTTCTGGTATTCCCAAATTTCGATGGCGGTAAAACCAGCTTCAGCAGCAGCCTGAATCCGCTCGGGAACCGGTAAATGGGTCCACCACATTTCGATATTGGCGGCGAAATGGGGAATTATGTTGTTGTGTTGTCTTGTTGTCATGTTGTCATTGTTGTCATGGTTGTCGTGGTTAACCTAACTTTACCCCCAAATACCTCCCATACTTCTCATCAAAATACTCCGCTCGATTGTGATTTGGATAATACGTCACATCGTACCCTTGCCCCATAGCATTCATGGCATCTTCAACTTTGTGGTAAATGCCGGCCACGGTGGCGGCGAACATCGCGGCACCATGGGCGCAGGATTGGTCGGTGCTGGCTACTTTAATTTCTACCTTCATTACATCGGCGAGGGTTTGCATGACGAAGGGTGATTTTTTGGCCACACCGCCAATGGCAACAACCGAATTAATGGGAATACCTTCATCGGCAAATCGCTCTGCAATGGCGCGTGATCCGAATGCTGTGGCTTCGACCAAGGCTTTGAATAATGCCGGTGCAGAGGTGCCTAGGCTGAGGTTGGTTAGTGTAGCTTTCAGCATAGGATCGGCATCTGGTGTTCTTCTACCGTTGAACCAGTCTGTTGCCAGTGGTATTGAATCATCATCGGGTAAGAGACTGGCTGCTTCATTCAGGGCCGGCAATATCTTGTCGTCGAAATAAGAAGAGTCAAGATCCGAGTCAATATGCTCGCCGGGCCAGGATAAGAGTCGCTTGAACCAGGCATACACGTCCCCAAATGCTGATTGACCAGCTTCCAGGCCAACCAGGCCTGGTACCACAGATCCGTCTACTTGACCACAAATTCCACGAATTAATTTTCTTTCCATGTCCTGATAGGGTGCCACCAGGATGTCACAGGTTGAGGTCCCCATTATACGCACCAGAGAATAGGGCTCGATCACTCCTCCTACCGCACCCATATGAGCATCAAAAGCACCGGCACCAATGGCAATTCCTGCCGGAAGACCCAAAATGTCTGCCCATTCTTTGTTCAACTCACCTACTTTCTGATCGCTGGGTGCTGTTTCTGTGTATAATCTATCCCGGTAGCCAGCTAAGAGCGGATCAAGTTCTACCAGAAACTCTTCAGAAGGCAGTCCATTAAACTCCTCATGCCACATGGCTTTGTGGCCAGCCGCACAACGGGATCTGACCACAGCTTCGGGTTTGATGTTGCCGGTCAATAGGGCTGGAATCCAATCACAGTGTTCAATCCAGCTATAGGCTGCCTCACGTACTTTTTCATCTTGTCGCAAAATGTGCAGTACTTTGGCCCACACCCATTCAGAGGAATAGATACCCCCTTCGTATTTAGTGTAATCAACAGCCGATTTTTTAGCCAGGGTATTTATTTCATCAGCTTCTTCAATCGCGGTGTGATCTTTCCACAGCACAAACATAGCATTCGGATTCTCACTTAATTCCTCGGTCATAGCCAAAGGAATCCCTTCTTCATTGGTAAAGACAGGTGTACTGCCAGTGGTATCAAATGAGATTCCAACTATATGATCAGCTACCTTGGTAGGTGCATCTGCCACAGACTGTTTAATCACCTGAATCATCGTTTCAGTATAATCCTTTGGGTGTTGACGGTATTGATTCTTTACCGGATCGCAGTACTTTCCTTGCTTCCATCTTGGATAATTGGCAACAGCTGAAGACAATTCTTTCCCAGTTATTGCATCCACCAAAACTGAACGAACAGAGTCGGTACCAAAATCCAGACCTATAACGTATTTCTTTTCCATAGTACATCTTTTATGCAGTTGTCCGGTTGTCCAGTTGTCCGGTTGTCCGGTTGTCCGGGTGTAGGGTTGTCAAGTTGTGAAGTTGTCCAGTTGTCCGGTTGTCCAGTTGTCCAGTTTAGCCTCTTTAACCCGCCTTTTACCAAAAATAAATATAGAACGCAACCACAACGGCCAATATAATTACCGAATTCGCAATATCCCAATTGCTATAACTAGCTCGGGTAATTGCTCTTTGCTCAGGTGTAGCAGAATAATACGTCAGGCCTTTAACCTGTTCGGGTTCTGGCGGATCAGTCAATAAGCTTACAACCACTATAACCGCTATACAGATCGCAAAGAGGTAAATGCAATAGTGCAACCAGTTGGGTTCAACAAAAACCGTGTAAAGCAAGCCATCTGAGTTCAGGGAATTTTCAAAAACTTTAAGTCCCAGTCGGGTCATTCCCAACACGAAACCAACGATTAATCCCCACATACCCCCTTTGGCTGAGGCTCTTTTCCAGAATACACCTAGCAAGAAGACTGCAGCAATTCCTGGTGCAAGTAGCGATTGAACATCCTGAAGATATTCGTAAAGCACTTTTCCAATGCTTTTCATAACCGGAATCCAAAGGACGCCTAGCACCACAATAACAACGGTGGCGATTCGACCCACACGAACGAGTTTTTTCTCAGGGGTTTTGGGCCACCATTTTTTATAAAAGTCAACGGTAAAAAGCATAGCGGATGAATTGAATAGCGAGGCCAGCGAACTCATCAGGGCTGCAATTAACCCGCCTACTACAATTCCTTTAACACCAGCTGGTAACAATTGTGAAACCAGGGTGGGGAAGGCCGCATCTGAAGAACTCAGTTCGATCAAGCCCTTTTCATTCAAGGCAAACGCGATCATTCCTGGAATCAGGAAGATGAAAACCGGTAATAACTTCAGGTAACCACCAAAGATGGCACCGCGACGAGCCTGGGTTTGATCCCGGCCCGACAAAACGCGTTGAACGATATACTGGTCGGTACACCAATACCAAAAGCCAATGATGGCCGATCCGAGTAGTACACCCGTCCATGGGAACTCAGGATCATGTCGAGAACGGATCAGACTGGTCATTTCATCGCCTTGCATGGTCACATTGGCACGGCATATCTCCATCAATTCATTCCATCCGCCGAGTTGTACCAGTCCGACAACCAGAATAACGATAGATCCGATGAGTAATATAGGTGTTTGAAGGATTGAAGTATATAAAACAGATTTCATGCCCCCAAGAACTGTATAGATGCCGGTTATGACCACCAGACCGATGGCCCCGATCCAGAAGAAGTCAATGCCCATAAAGGCTTCGATCCCAAGCACCTCCTTGAATACAATACCTCCGGCGTATACGGTGACAGCTACTTTGGTCAGTACATAACTAACCAGGGATATAATGGATAAGAATGATCTCGACGCTGAATTATACCTTTTCTCCAAAAACTCTGGCATAGTGAATACGCCTGAACGGGCATAAAATGGAACAAATACCCATCCAAGAATCAGAATCAGCCAACCATGCATTTCCCAGTGAGCCATTGCCATTCCAGTGCTGGCGCCTGCTCCGGCCAAGCCAACCAGGTGCTCAGATCCGATATTAGAAGCGAAAATCGACGCCCCAATCGCTAACCAAGTGGCATCGCGTCCAGCCAGGAAATAATCCGATGAAGTGTTGTCCTTCTTCCGCGTAACCCACACAATAATCCCGATTAGAGCCAATGCAAATAGGCCAAGCACTGACCAATCTAACCAATGAAATCCTACCATTATATTTGACTTTTAGGTTTGCGTAACTTTAATAAATGTTAAAATTACACTTTATTCTTGGATTTCAAAATGACGATTTAGATTATTAGGGGGCTTGAAACTCAGGTACAAGAATTACATAATAAGTTACATAATAAATTACATAATTCTTCCCAATCCACCAATCCCCTAATCCACCAATCCCCAGCACCTTGAACCGTGTCCCCCTAGCTATTCTCCCATGTTTCCCGATGAACGGGCTTAAGAATCTCCAGTACCTCACTGAGGAGTTCTTCGTTGAGTGGTTCGGTTGCCCACTGGATTTTCTTCTCTATGTTTTCAGGTCTTGATGTACTCACCAGGGTGGTTGGAATACCAGGGTGGTCAACCGAATACCGAACGGCCAGTTGTTCAATTCGGTAGTTTTTCGATTTACAATGTTCAGCAGCCTGTTGGCAGGCATGATGGATGGCCGGGGAAGCTGGATGCCATTCAGGGGCTCCCCGTTCACTCAGCAAGCCCATACTGAGGGGAGAGGCGTTGATAATTCCGATCTCTTTCTGCTGGTAGAAAGAGATATCATCCGATAGGGCATCGTCGTTTAAACAGTAATGACAGAAACTCAATATGGTTTCGACCTGGCCAGGTTGGGTATTTTCAGCTACAAAACGCAGTCGATCCAGTGGCAATCCGGTGATGCCAATGTGTTTCACCAGACCGCTTGCTTTCATTTCATGGAGGGCAGGTAAAGTCTCGTTGATGATCTGATTCAAGTCGCTGAATTCAATGTCGTGACAATTGATCAGATCGATGTAATCAACATTCAGTCTTTCTAGGCTTTCATATATGCTTTGTTTGGCACGTTTTGCTGAATAATCCCAACTTTTCACACCATCTGAGCCGTATCGGCCAACTTTTGTTGACAGGTAATACCTGTTGCGATTGATGTGTTTTAAAGCATATCCCAGAACCGTTTCTGCTAGGGTAAAACCATAGTAGGGTGAGACATCAATGAAGTTTACTCCACCGTCAACAGCGGCATTAACTGCTTCAACACCAGCTCCCTCATCAATTTCATGGAATACTCCACCCAATGAGGAGGCGCCAAAACTAAGCACAGAAACATCCATGCCGGTTTTCCCTAGTGGCCTGTAAATCATATCCTTGTTTTTAACTGGTTTAGTTGTAAAAGCCCAAAGTTAACAATAACTTGTGGTCGAGCTTGACCGATCAGAAATTTCTGTTTATTTTTGACATGGAATAGCATAGAATAGAATAGTTCAATAACCATAAACTGAATAAAAATGAAAAAAGCGCTCGATCGCCGGTCATTTTTGCGTGTATCTGCATTAACCGGTGCTTTCATGGGCATTCCCGGATTGGGTTTGGCCGGAAGAAAGGTTGAATCTGAAGAAATTCTCGACCGCATTAGTCAAACACCTAAAGCACATGGAAAATCTGTCATGGGTTTGCGTGTTGATCCGATTAAGCAGGTTCGTGTAGGTATCATTGGCCTGGGTAATCGCGGAAGCGGAATGTCACGTCATATTGAGGTGATGTCTCCAGATAAAGCAAAAGTGGTGGCCATCTGTGATATTCAAGAAAACAAGGCTGACCGGGTGTATGACCGGATGAAGAAGAACGGGCACAATCCCGATGTGTACAAAGGCGACAAGGATGCCTGGAAAAAGCTTGTTGAGCGTGATGATATTGACCTTGTTTTGGTCTTCACCAACTGGGAATGGCACGTTCCAATGTGTGTATACGCGATGCAAAAAGGCAAACACGTAGCAACCGAAGTACCTGCCTCCTATACCATCGAGGATACCTGGAAACTGGTGAATACCGCCGAAGAGACACAACGAAACTGCATGATGCTGGAGAATGTGTGCTACGGAAATGAGGAATTGTGGATTTTGAATATGGTTCAGGAAGGCATTTTTGGAACCCTTACTTATGGCGAAGCAGCATATATCCACAATCTGCGTGGAATGTTGTTCGGTAATTCATATTACAACCAATGGAGAATCCGTCACCACATGCACCGCGATGGTAACCTGTACACCACTCATGGTTTAGGACCTGTTGCTCAGTATATGGATATTGACCGGGGGGATCGCTTTAAGTATATGACTTCTATGAGTAGTCTAGAAGCTTCTCTTTCAGAGACTTCACCTACGGTCAAGGCTTCTTATTAATTCTATGGAAAGACAGGTTTCAAGCATGGTGACATGAATACCTCGTTGATTAAGACGGCCAAGGGACGCATGATTCATTTGTATCATGATGTTGTCACACCAAGACCATATTCAAGAAAGAACTGTCTGGCAGGTACAAAAGGGTACCATGAAGGCTATCCCAGCCGCTTGGCCATGGAAGGCAAAGGACATGGATGGCTGAAAGATGAAGATTACAAAGCCATGCGTGAAAAGTACAATCACCCCATTTGGGATCGGCTCAAAAAAGAGATTGAAATGTACGGCGGCCACGGTGGAATGGACTTCGTTGAAATGTATCGCATGATCGATTGCTTCAATAAAGGTCTCCCACTGGATATGGACGTTTATGATGCAGCCAGCTGGAGCGTTGTTGGACCACTCTCTGAGATTTCTGTTGAACTTGGTTCTGCCGGTGTTCAGTTCCCAGACTTTACCAGAGGAAACTGGAAGATTAAGCGGAAGCTGGGGATATTGACTCATTAAGACCAAGACCGAAGACCGAAGACCCAGGACCCCGGACCCAAGCCTGCCCCCGACTTGATTGGGGGACTCAAATTAGACTTAAGACTTAAGAATTTATGACCGAAGTTTAGTTTTGGAATAATGATTTTGAAGGGCGCCAAAAAAGGCGCCTTTTTTTATGCCTTTAGGCCAGGGAGTCAAATATCCGTACCTTTAATCAAAATCGACGCTCTCCTAAAAAAAAATGAATAATGAGCACTCAGAAATCGACAGAATCCAACTGGCGTAAGGTGGTTTCGAAATATAATTTCCCAGATAAGAAGCAAAGTATTTGGCAATTGATCAATTCTGTGGTACCCCTGTTGGGCCTATGGGTTTTGATGTATTATAGTCTAGACTGGTCGTATTGGATCACTTTGGCACTGGCCATTCCGGCCGCCGGTTTTATGGTTCGGATTTTCATTATTTTTCATGATTGCGGACACAAATCATTTTTTAAATCGGCCAAATGGAATGAACGTGTAGGTTTCTTCCTCGGACTGTTCTCTTTTACACCCTACCACAAATGGCATCGCAGTCACAATAAACACCATGCAACTGTAGGAAATTTAGACAAGCGTGGGACTGGCGATGTGATCACCATGACAACGGAAGAATACAAAAGCAGTTCAAAAGGCAGAAGACTCTTTTACCGGTTGTATCGTAATCCGGCAATCATGTTGCTTATCGGTTCTCCCTATTTGTTCTTATTACAGAACCGGGTATTCTCAGGTAAAGTTCAACCCAGAGAAAAACGAAATGTTTTGCTAACTAATCTGGCTCTAGCCATCATCATAACCGGCTTAGGACTTCTTATCGGTTTTAAGGAGTTTGTGTTGGTGCAATTGCCGATATTCTATCTATCCTCAATCGGTGGAATCTGGCTTTTCTATTTCCAGCACCAGTTTGAAGACGTGCATTGGTACCGCTCACCTGATTGGAAGTACGAAACAGTAGCACTCTACGGAAGCTCTTTCTACAAGCTACCTCGTGTACTTCAATGGTTTACCGGTAATATAGGTTTTCATCATGTGCACCATCTCAGCTCACGAATTCCTAACTACAAGCTCGAAAAGTGCCACCGTGAGAATACCTTGTTTGAGGAGGTTAAACCCATGTCATTTCTCGCCAGTCTCAGATCATTGAAGCTTCGTCTTTGGGATGAAGCAGGGAATCGGTTGGTTGGATTTCGGGAGTTGGGGTAGGGGTTCTAGGTTCTAGGTTCTGGGTTAACTGTCTGGTGGGCCTTCGGCCCGTCAGGTGGCTTCGCCGTCTGATGCTTCGCGTCGATCAATTAACAAAAAATTCTTCAACCTTGAAGCCTTAAAACTTATGTCTAATTTATGTCTTTGGTCTAAAGTCTTAAGTCTTAAGAAAAGACCTTCTTCAGGTTATGCACAACCATCTTCCGATAATAAGAAAAAGGCGCAACCAACCGGTTTATGGTGAGTAGCAGGATGATCGTCATATAGTGGATAATACCTAATCCTTTTTGTTTGAGTACCATGACATTGCCGAATTCGAAAATGAGAAAATTTGAGAAGGGTGGGGTGTATTTGGCCCAGGAGTGCCTGGTTTTTATGAGCCCCAGTTTGCGGGCATCGGTTTCTACACGAGTACCAGGATAGATGCGTGTGCCAACTCCAGCTGCGATGAAATCAATTTTCTTTCGATTCTTCTTGATGTATTGGAGGTCTCGCATGCAACTTTTCCAGTTTTGGCCTAGATGACCAAAAATGAAAAAGACTTTGCTCTTAATCCCCAACTCACGACACCAGGCAAGCGCCTGTTCTACTTGCCCCACATCAATTCGTTTTCTTATATCAACCAGCAGGGTTTCATCAATAGTTTCCAGGCCCACATTGATATAAACACAGCCGGCATCTCGCATGGTGGTGAGAAGTGCTTTGTCTACAGTATCTGCTCGGATCTCACACTCCCATTTCAATCCGTAAGGCTTGATCAGTTCACAAAAGGCCTCAACGTGCTCTCGGTTAGCCGTAAATGTACTGTCGAAAATCTTGAGTGCTTTGATGTCTTTTACTTTGAGAAGCTCATCAATCTCTTCTTTAATGAGTTTAGGATCTCGCGTTCTGACTCCCCCAGGAAACATTTTGGCTGCAGAACAGAAAGTGCAAGCTGCCGGACAACCCCTACTGGTCATTACAAAATCAGCCTCCAACTCAAAAAAGTCAAGTTTTAACCCATATCCATCCCCAAACAAGTGTCGCGCTGGCATCGGTAACCGATCCAAATCATCAATCCGCCTGGCCTTGTTCTTCACTATCAGATTGCCATCCCGATATACCAACCCAGCAATAGATTTGATTCCCTGCTTCCCTGCTTCCCCGCTTCCCTGCTTCCCTGCTTCCCTGTCTTCCCCGAGTCCCGAAT
>CAYUGX010000127.1:0-868 GCA_964444375.1 uncultured Porphyromonadaceae bacterium
GTCTCTTTATTTTTGACAAGCTCAATAAACAATTTAATAACCTTCAGCAGGCCACGGGTCAAGCTCCGATATTCAGCCTGAATATGATTGGAGATATTCTTGAAGATAAAACCGGTCTTTTCTGGATTGGTACTTCACATCGGGGATTGGTCAAGCTTATACCTGAGCCACATACTTTTAAATCGTATTACGAAGGTTATCCAACCTACGGTATTGAAGAGTTTCCAAAAGATACTTTTTGGTTCGGCACCCAATCCGGTGTTCATGTCTTCAGCCGTCCGATGAATAGAACGATCAAAGTGTTGCAGCACGAATACAATAATCCGAATAGTCTGTCAAATAATCGGGTTACGAATATTGTGAATGACGGAACCCATATGTGGATCTCAACGAAAAACGGATTGAACAAATACCACCTAGTAACTGAAAAACTCACCACGTACTTGTCAGATGGATCTGAAAATACCATTGCCGGAAATGAGATTTGGGGTATAACCAAAACCAGCGATGGATATTTTTGGTTTGCTACCCTGTCAGGACTAAGTCGTTACAATCCTGACTCTAATGACTTTATTAATTATAGACACGATCCTGCAAATCCAAATAGCCTATCCAACAACCAGTGTTATCAGGTTATGGAAATTGAACCCGGGATTCTGCTTATAGCCACGCAATATGGACTAAATCGATTCAACTATTCCACGAACAACTGGGAAGTTTTCCTTCCCATTCCAGGTGATTTAACTTCGATTAGTGCGGAATATATATTTGGAATTTATGAAGACAGCCAAGGGGAGCTGTGGGTCTATACCAATGGTGGCGGAATCAATAAGTTTGATCCGTCTTCTGGTACGTTCGAGCACTTTAC
>CAYUGX010000127.1:878-13022 GCA_964444375.1 uncultured Porphyromonadaceae bacterium
GAAATGTTTTTCGAAATCAAAATCATCAAATATGTTACAGAAAGAAGCATTATCGCAGAAAGAAGTTGCTAAATATGATCTTGCTCCAAAGGATAAAGAAGTAAATGAAGATAAAAAATATATTTTGATGGATTATCTTGATAAAAATGGGTTGGCGGATAATATTGTATACGGAATGACTGAAGATCGGGATGGTTATTTCTGGATTCCAACCAACAATGGACTAGCCCGATTTGATTATGCGGAGGAGCGTTTCATTCGCTTTGATGTTCAGGATGGTCTTCCGTCTAATGAGTTTAACTTCAATGGTATATATAAAACAGAGCAGGATGAGATTTTTATGGCTACTGTGAACGGGATTAGCTCTTTTTTCCCAATGAGTACCCTTGAAGCCTCTGAGCCTCCACCTCTTGAGTTTACTGATTTTTCAGTCGCTGAACAAGGCGGAATTCTGCAATTACCTGTGACAGATACTGTGGTGTTAAACTTCGATCAAAACTCGTTCAGAGTCGGATTCGCAGCCCTTGATTTCCTCAATCCTTTTAAGAATACTTTTTCTTATCGACTTGATGACTATGACGACGAATGGATTACCCTGGGTCTAGGGGAGCATGAGGTTGAATACCGCAAGTTACCACCCGGGCAATACAAGCTCAGGGTTATCGGTGCAAATGCCCTCGGTGCCACAAACGAAAAAACCCTACATTTAAAAATTGTACCTGCCTGGTGGCAGACTAATTTGTTTAAAATATTGTTGGGGAGCACCCTAACCTTGTTGATTGGATTGATAATCCTTCTACGCTATTTAGGATTGCAGCGAAAACACCAGATGGATAAGCGTTTATTGACAATTCAAAATGAATTGGTGCAATCTCAAAAATTTGCACTGCGATCACAGATGAATCCTCACTTCATTTTTAATTCTCTTAATTCTATCCAAAATTTTGTACTTAAGAATGATGTGGACTCAGCGAATTACTACCTGTCAAATTTCTCCATTTTAATGCGTCGAGTACTCGAATATAGTCAGTATAACCTAATCACACTCCATGAAGAAGTTCAATTGATTGAGCTCTATATCAAAATGGAGAAACTTCGCTTCTCTAATAAATTCAAGGTAAAAATCGAGATCCATCCTGAAATTGATGTGCACTTGCAAAAAATACCACCAATGTTGATGCAGCCTTATCTTGAAAATGCTATTTTACATGGTTTGCAGTTAATTAAACATAAAGGTCTTCTAAAACTAATGATTGAACCGGCCGGCAATAGCATGAATGTGATCATAGAAGACAATGGAATTGGCCGCAAGAAGGCCAATGAGATCAGACAAAAACAGGTTCACAAATCGAAAGGATTAAAAAACATCGAAAAACGAATTCAACTGTATAATCGAATCAACACTGAACCCATAACTGTTAGCATAACAGACTTGTTTTCAGAGGCAGATCAGCCTGCTGGCACCCGTGTTGTTTTGAATATTCCATACAATATCGACGAACCAGACGCTTGATAATTACCATGAAGAAATTGTTCACTGTCCTCCTTCTTGTCGGTATGGGAGTCACTCTGTGGGGGCAACCCACAGGCAGCTCACCTGATCATATCGTCTATCCCAAGTCCTATAAGGGGATAACTGCTGGATGCAACGCCAGTTCCACAGCTACTGAAATTGCGCTCAACAATGTACGAGCACTCATCCAAACAGGTGGTGATTTGTGGTGGGATTTCAAGAATGCTCAATATGAAGTGCCAAAGGGATCGGGTAAAACTGCCCTCTGGAACGGTGGTATCTGGGTTGGTGGAACTGATGTAAATGGTCAGCTAAAACTTTGTGCCGTCAGGTATCGTGGAGGGGGTGTCGATTTCTTCACCGGACCGCTAATAATGAGAGGGAGTGCAAGAGGGACTACTGATATTGAAGTATGTTATCAGTACGACAGGCACTGGGAGATCACCCGGTATCAAGTTGATGCTTTTAGAGAATGGTATCATTCAAGCCCCGAAAAAAGGAATCGTGAATATCAAGGGTATAGTATTCCAAAGTCAATTCTGGACTGGCCGGCCCATGCTGACGCGTCTGCTGGTTATGATTTCTACCTAGCTCCTTTTTACGACAATAACGACGATGGCTTTTACAATCCAGCTGACGGTGATTACCCCTTCTATGATTTAGATGGGATACTTCCTTGCGGAACCTCAAGAGAACATCGGCGTCCCAGGCTGTTTGGCGATGCTACATTATGGTGGGTATACAACGACCGAGGAAATATCCATCAGGAATCTGGAGGCGAACCCATTGGGATGGAATTCAGGGCCCAGGCATTTGAGTTTTCGACTAATGATGCGTTGAATGACATGAGCTTTTACAATTATGCACTGATCAATCGATCGACGTATACCTTAATTGAGACCTATTTTGGCGTGTATGTAGACGGTGCACTTGGATGGGCATGGGACGATTTCACAGGCTGTCATGTGTCAAAGGGAGTGGGTTATTTCTACAACGGAGAAACAGTGGATGGCGCCGGTGAAGCCTGGGCATATGGAGCCAGTCCCCCTGCCATTGGTATAGATTTTTTTGAGGGACCCTATCAAGACCCAAATGGCATCGATGACTGTAAAAGCTATGACGACCAGTACAATCTTATATGCAATGAATGCATTTTAAACGGCAACATCAATGGATTGAATTTCCAAGACGGCGTAGTGGATAACGAACGTTGGGGCATGCGACGATTTGTCTATTATGTTAATTCTGGAGGAACAACAGGAGATCCCCAGACTGCTCCTCAGTATTACAATTTTCTTCGCGGGTATTGGAAAGACAATGAACGCATGCGCTACTTCGGGAATGCCCATCCCGCTGGTGGGGGCACAGGGCCAATCACCGACTTCATGTTCCCGGGAGACTCGGATCCCTGTGGTTGGGGACAGGGTGGTATCCCTATGCCTTTCTGGTCTGAAGAAACTGCCGGAAACGAACCCTATGACCGAAGACTCGTACAGTCGTCAGGTCCTTTTGTACTTGAGCCAGGAGCAATAAATGACATCACTACCGGCGTCGTTTATGCACGCTCGTATGAAGGAACACCTTGGGCCTCGGTGGTTGCTATGTTTCAGGAAGATGAGAAAGCACAACGTTTGTTCGAAAACTGTTTCCAGGTCGTTGATGGGCCGGATGCTCCTGAGTTGACCATAGTAGAACAGGATCAGAAACTGATATTCCATATTTGGAATAAACCTAACTCCAATAACTACCTGGAACAGTACGAAGAACGTGATCCGTTTATTGTATGCCCCCTCGACGAACCCGATTGCAATACAAATTTTAAGTTTCAGGGCTACCAGGTATGGCAGCTAAAAGATCATACAGTTTCAATAACCGATGCCACTTCGCACAATAGTAATCTAGCCCGGATAATCTTTCAATGCGACATCAGGGACGGCATTGACAGAATTGTAAACTATGACTGGTTAAATGATGTTGAGGCAAATATGCCCGTTGTTGAAGTCAATGGGGCCAACCAGGGTATCGAACACACTTTTGTGGTAGAAGAAGATCTTTTTGCCAGCGGAGTTCGAACACTGGTCAATTTTCAGGATTATTACTACGTGGCAGTAGCCTATGCCTACAACAGTTTTAAGCCTTATAATCAGAATGATCCTGACAGCCATGACGGACAAAAACGTCCCTATCTCGCCGGAAGACGAGGGGCAGGTGGGCCGATAAAACTCTACCGGGCCGTACCCCATAAAGTTGATCCCGAGGAAGGTGGAACGCTGATACAATCGGATTTTGGAGATTCGCCTTCGATTACTCGAATAGAAGGACATGGGACTGGCAGAAATGTTGTTGATATAACGTCAGAAACTCATGATGTAATTATGAGTGGTCCGCCGTGGAAGACTGACGTATTGACGTATGAAAAAGGAAAAGGCCCAATCAAGGTTGAAGTTATTGACCCGTTAAACCTGGAACCAAACCTATATACGGTAAAATTTGACTCAGTCAATTACTTCGTTGGTTCGACCATGAACGGTAAGGTTTTGGATGGGAAATGGTACATCTATAATACAGCTGGTGACACCATTTTCTCTGAAAGCTGGATTGAGAATAATTATGATCAGCTCATTCTTGACTGGGGACTTTCAATTAATATAACCCAGGAAGAAATCCCCTACAAGTATGGATCAGTGAACAATGGCTTTCTTGAAGCCACCCTAGAATTTGAAGACCCGAGTGTTCCCTGGCTTTGGTTCATTCCAGATGATGACCGGAGTGGCCCAAGAAACTGGATTCGAGCTGGATATGCTGGTGGTGATTATTCTGGCGACCGAAATGCAGTATACGAAAAGATCCTTGGAGGTACCTGGGCACCTCTCAAACAAACCTACATGGGGCAGCATGGTCTATCACACAATGATGCACGATCTGCTGTGGATACCAAACGGCAGCGCTTAGCCAATGTCGATATTTATCTCACTCCCGACCGATCCAAATGGACACGTTCACCCGTGATCGAAACCGGTGATGATGAAACCCTGACCGCCGGAAATGTAAAAAAGTTCTACCTCAGAGATGCACCCTCCATAGATAAATACGGTAACCCAGCTAGTGAAGGTCTTGGTCCGGATACCATCAATACAGATGCTCCAAATTACATTAGTGAAAATCACTTAGGGTGGTTCCCAGGTTATGCCATTGATGTTGAAACAGGTGAGCGCCTGAATATAGTTTATGGAGAAAGCTCTTGGCTTACTGGTGATCATGGAGATGATATGCTGTGGAATCCCTCTACTCGTGAAGGATCCAAACTGTATATGGCCAATAACCGGCTTACACAAGAAGGTGTTCTTTTTGGCGGGAAACACTATATCTACATCATGGGACATAACTCAACCAAAGCCAAGCGAGACAAGTATTACTTTCCTGCTTATGACGGCGGTAAATTCTTTCTTGAAAAGATGGCAGATAACAGGAACCGGTACAAGATCAGAGAATTGTTCGTGAATGCCATGTGGTGTGCCATTCCTATGCTGGATGAGCGGTATTTCGCTCCCGCTGATATTGAAGATGATCCCTATGGTTTTATAAAGAATGAACTCAAGTTACGATTCAGAGTTGTAGGGCAATATAGCGTCGATGTATTGGATCTGGCAAAACCCGACTCACTCAGTTTGAATATGAATATGCCAATGTACTCTTTCGACACCTACGACCTGGCCACACAGCGCAACCATACTGAAACAGCTCAGCAAGCACTCGATCTCATCAGGGCCGTACCTAACCCCTATTATGGTTATGGTGCCTATGAGAATAGTCAGTTTGATAACTATGTAAAGATTATAAACTTGCCTAAAGTCTGTACCATTTCTATTTTTTCACTAAATGGGAATTTGGTGAGACGATATACCAAAGACGCTGCCCAAACCTGGATCGATTGGGAAATTAAGAACACATATGGCATTCCGGTTGCAAGTGGGGTCTATATCATTCACATTCAAGCTCCTGGCATAGGTGAAAAAGTGATCAAATGGTTTGGGGTCTTAAGGCCACAAGACTTACATAGCTTGTAGCATCTACTCTACCTTTCTCAATACTGCTGCCCAACCGCCTCCTTGTGCCAGATTGATTGAAATAGATTGTCCCGATTCAACCCTTTTGATTTTTTTATTGCAATCTTCAGCGTACCGGTTTGCATTGGGTCCGTCTGAATAAGCTATGAGTTCATAATTGCCATCCGGCAGGAAATCAAGTGGAATAGTAAAACTGCGTTCACTCCAATCGGTAATTACACCAATAAAATACTCTTTACCCGATTGGCGAGCCACCCCCAGGTAGTCACCCACCTCGCCAAATAGAGGAATGGTTTCATCCCAGACAGCAGGTACAACTGAGAGAAATTCCATTGCAACCGGTTCTTTGTAATAATGCGATGGCAGGTCGCACAGCATTTGAATTGGGCTATCGAATAACACGTACAACGCGAGCTGGTGTGCTCGAGTACCCTGGCTCATCGGACGCGTAAAAGAACTCGAGTAATTGATCTTTTGTGCATTTCGCATCGCCCCAGGAGTGTAGTCCATGGGGCCTGCTACCATCCTGATAAAAGGAATAGTGCAATCGTGATCAGGCGTAATGATATCACTCCATTTGGCATTTTCAAGACCTTTTACCCCTTCTCGATTGACTACATTGGGATAGGCACGACGAAGACCAGTTGGCTTATATGAGCCATGGTAGTTAACGAGCATTTTGTACTTTGCCGCAGCCTTGGCCACTTTCCAATAGTAATTAACCATGGTTTGGTCATCTCGTTGCATAAAGTCGACTTTAATTCCTTTCACACCCCACTTCTCAAATTGCTCAAGTGCCCGTTCAAGATCATTATCCAATGCATTCCAAAGTACCCATAAAATAACCCCTACCCCTTTTTCCAGGGCATAGCTGGTGATCTCATCCATATCACAGTCGGGATTGATTTCAAACAAATTCCCAGGGACTGACCATCCCTCGTCAAGAATAATGTATTCCAAACCATAGTCAGCTGCAAAATCTATATGGTATTTATACGTGGCCGTATTAACGCCAGATGAAAAAGGTACTCCGATATTATTGGTGGCATTCCACCAATCCCAAGAGACAATCCCAGGTTGAATCCAGGAGGTATCGTCAAGCCGATTCTCAGGGGCCAAACGCCAGACAATATCATTTGCAATCAGGTCAGCATCCTGTGCAGCAAAAGCAGCTACCCGCCAAGGATAGGTTCTTGACCCTTCTGTAAGAGCCATAAAATCAGCTCGCTTTACAGGCTTCATATCTCGATCGCGATACAATCTCTCCTCAATTACATAGTAGGGAAAGGTACCGTCGAGTTGTGCCTTTCCACTGCCAGGCGCAATTAAGTATAAGCCTGGATAATCCTCCAGGTGAGACTCTGTTAGCAATACTTTGCCCCCGAATGGTAAATCTACCAATGCCGGTAGTGATGCAAACTTATCCTTTTCTATTTCGCTGATCTTCAGATACTCATACTGTCTCTCTGCATGAGTAAAGAAACTCTCCTCAGTCGGATAGTAAATGTGTGCATCCTGATCGAATGCAAAAGACACTTGCTCACTTGTAATTTTAACCTGCCCTGGGAGGTCGGTTCTAAAACGATAGGCTATACCATCATTATAGGCTCTGAAGTCTACTCGGAACGATTTTTTAAAGAGCAAGCTGAGTTCTTCGTACTGATCATAAACAATCGTCCTCTTCTCTTTTACTACCGGATATAATTTTTGGTCGACCTCGGCCCGGTGAACCTTTCGAACCCGTGGTTCAAACCCGAGAACACCATGCTCCTCAACATCCATAGATACAGGACCAATCTCCATTATTTTCGTGCCTTTAAAAAAGGCAGCTGCAGATATTCCCTTCTCTTTATCCACTGCAACAGTAAGACTGATGTCTTGATTTGGAGACTCAACTTTATACTCTTTGGCTTGAATTGAAGCAATTAAGCCCAACAATACAAGCAGTAGCGACCATTTTTTGATGAACATATCAATTCAAAAATTTATCTAATTCTTCTTAACCCAAATGAAATCAAGTCCAACAGGTTTATTATTCGGATCAACAGATTTCACGGTTAGCAGGTGAATGCCTTCAGACAGGTCTATTCCACCAGACTTCAGATTCCGCGCAACAACTCGATATGGCTTTGATAGATCATGATTTTCAGCTCCATTCAATTTCAGCACCTGACCATCCAGACTGACCTCAATCTTCCCTGCTCCCGGCATTTTCGCTACTGTAAGCGCGACTAAATAGTTCCCTTTCTCAGTAATCGGAATACGCAATTGCAACTCTTCTCCTTCTTGTTTGGGTTTCCATACAGCTAATTTTCCGGCTGACCATAGATAGCTATCCCGTATGGAAAGCGTTGTATGTCCACCCAGTATATCTTCGATCTGATAAAAAATAGCATTTAACGCCCAGCCATCTGGTTCAGGCCACCAATTCTCGGGCATTTGGGGCATTTTAACATCAGCTTTGGTGATTGGGATGTGATCATCATGTGACTCAGGAATTGCGTAGGTATAGATGGTCCTGGCATATGAAAAGTCAGGTACCACGCGATGCGAATACAATTCCATGTAAAAATCGAAATTCTTTTCAAAAGGAATATTATCCAGGATATGCCATCTGTAATTCGTGACGAAACCTCGATTTGCCGGACCATCATTCCTGGGCTGACCGCAGTAGGCATGCGTGAAGATAGCACTAGAAGACCAGGCATAATTATAATAGTCTTCTGAACCTGTTCCGATAAATGCGGCTTTCAGGTCGTCATCAATAAAGATCTTCTCATCACCTTCACCCCACCAATTTCCGTATGACGAAGGAACAAAGGTTGGATTCATTAAATAAGCAGCAGCCCCAACCATTCTGCCCTTTCCACGAAGCAAGAGGTAAGGGATATCTTTTACAGAAGCAGGGTTAGCTACTAATTCATGGTCTACCCTCCAGCGGGCTCTGAAGTGCATTGATTCACCCGATTTCCACTCGTAATCGGCTGTAGAAGCTTTCAAAGTAACCGTCACTTCCTGCTCTCCCTGATTATGGATCATAATCTCAGCACTCTCTCTGTATGGCATGGTATAGCGACAAACCATTCTCCCATCATGAAAAACGGTAAATGGTAATGATTCGTATGGATTGATACCGGGTGAGGCACCAAAGAAATCACCGATGGGAGATTGCACCTGACCCCAGGGAGCTCCATCGAAGCGAATCTCTAGCAATGTTTGTTTCAGCGCCAGCAATTCATCTTGAGCAGTCACGTAGGCACCAAGATGTGTTATTGCCCCACCCTCTTCGAATTTGGTTACTGTGATTTTCTCACCGGGCTTGACTCTTGCTGAATAATATGGTGCAGTTTCCAGTGCTTTATCCAAGGTTGCCGAAGGGGCAGCCAGCACTTCAGCTACTCTCTCTAGATTTTTACTGTTTCGATTAATGTCTGGTTTTGAAAAAGTTTTAACCCGTGTTCCTGACTCGTAAAATCTCAATTGTACGTGGTAAAAATGCAATTTACTGATGTCGCCCTTCCAAACCATCTTAAGAGATTTTGCAAAAGGTATTGGATAATAACCGGCTGTATTCTGGGCAAATGTTTCTTTCCAGGGCTCCCGGTTTTCCTCACCAAGAATGGCCTCGTAAGTATGTTGGAAAAACTGTTGGGCCGGTCCAGAATAAACCGCTTCATCGCTATTATCCAGCCACAGAGAAATCTCACCTTCTATCCTAGCTGTCCATAGCCTCACAACAGCTCCTGGACCCTTCACATCGCAGATCAGGTACTCACCGATCTTATCTTCTCCAGGTTGTTTGAGAACTTTTTCAAATCCGGGAATGGGCTCACCACCAAATCCATCTGAATTATCAAACCAACCGGGGTAGTCGGGATATTGACTGCGATGATCATATGATGAATATTGTTTTGTTGAAAATGCAGGATCCGGGTAGGTAGCCAAGGCAGTCAAATCAACCATCTCGTCAAGAAGGGATGCTGTGGTGATGGTCTGGGCAGTGAGTCCATGAGCAAAACACACAATTAATACAGCGCTCAATAAAGCATGTACAGTTCTCATCATTTTTATAGTTTTTAGGGTCTAGAGCTGATCAATCTCATTATCAGAGATATGATAAATGGATACTTTTATTCTCTATTATTGGATGTCTAAATTACTCAATAATCAGAAAAATACGTATTCGGAATCTAAAAAGTATATTATGAAACAATTGCCCAAAGGTCTATTCATGATGCTGGTTCTGCTGTCAATAAGCAGCCATGGATTTGTAGTAGGCCAGGATCAAAAACAAACCAAAGAGCCGGTGGCTCCGGTTTTCATTATGGAAAATGAAGTGGAGACGACTTCAGTAAAAAGTCAGGGTTCCACTGGAACGTGTTGGTGTTTTGCCACAACTTCGATGCTTGAGTCTGAACTCATCCGTCTGGGTCTTGATGAGGTTGGTATCTCAGAGATGTTTACTGTACGTACAATATATGGTGACAAAGCTGATCAATACGTTCGATTTCATGGCACTTGCAATTTTGCCCAGGGTGGAGCCCAGCATGATGTCCTTGCTGCTATAGAAGCATATGGTATAGTACCCAGATCGGTTTATCCAGGATTGAATTACGGAAGTGAATCACACAATCACGGTGAGATACAGAATGTACTGAAAGGAGTAGTTGAGAGTGTGATTAAGAACCGGAATGGTGTTTTAAGCCCAATCTGGAAAAAAGGATTTAATGGAGTTTTGGATGCCTACTTTGGCACTTTGCCCAGCCACTTCGAATTTCAGGGTAAAAAATACACCCCAAAATCTTTTGCTGCTGAACTTGGCCTTAATTCTGATGATTACGTGGAGTTTACTTCATATACTCACCATCCTTTTTACGAGGAGTTCGTCTTGGAAGTACCTGATAATTGGGCGCAAAAATCAATGTATAATGTGCCGATTGATGAACTCATGGATATTGTTGATTTTGCTCTTGAGAAAGGCATATCAATTAGTTGGGCTGCAGATATTTCAGGCCTCAATTTTGCTCAGGGAGTTGGACTGATTCCTGTTAAAGGAGAAAATCCAAAAGACGTTAACTGCAAAGAAAAGGAAGTCACTCAAAAAGACCGGCAATACCTTTTTGACCACTATCAGTTAACTGATGATCATGCCATGCACCTGGTTGGTATTGCTATTGACCAGAATGGCAAGAAGTATTATAAGGAGAAAAACTCATGGGGAGCAGGAGGAAAATATATGGGATTCTCATTCATGTCAGAGTCGTTTATGCGGATGCGCACCATGTCAATACTGGTTCACAAAGACGGTGTTCCTGAAGCCATTGCAAGAAAAGTTGGACTCAAATAACAAAAACCTCCATGAAAAAGATATATAAACATATAGGCTTCTTCTTCGCCATACTAATTGGCTTTACTAGTCAGGCAGATGCTCAACTATTCAAAAAGAAGGAGAAAAAGGATAAAAAAGTTGAGCCTTATACATTCACCATTGAAGTAGAACATGATCGCACGCCAATTAAAAGTCAAGGTCGTTCTTCAACTTGTTGGTCATTCTCAGGAACATCATTCCTTGAATCAGAGCTGGCAAGAATAGGAAAGGATCCAACTGAACTCTCCGTGATGTATACAGTACGAAACACCTATCTGGAAAAGGCTGATCGATATGCCCGTTGGCATGGAAGCCTTGAATTCGGACCTGGGGGTGCGTTTCATGATGTAATACATTGTATTAAGAAGTATGGAATCGTGCCACTGGATGTGTATCCCGGCAACAAAATTGGGGCACCCATGATCATGCATGGCGAGATGGATGCCATTCTTAAAGGCTACATGACCGGTGTGATTAAAAGCGGAAAACCCTCGTCTGCCTGGAAAACTGGCTTCTCCGCATTGACTGATACGTATTTGGGTGATGTTCCTGAAGAATTCATTCATGAAGGTCAAACCTACACTCCAAAATCATTTGCGATTAGTTTAGGTCTTGACCTGGATGACTATGTAGAGATTACATCATTCACCCATCATCCGTTTTACGAGACCTTTGTGCTGGAAGTTCCTGACAACTGGCTACGTGATCAGGTTTACAATGTGACGCTTGATGAAATGATAGCCATCATCGACCATTCAATCCGTACGGGTTATACCGTAGCCTGGGCTGCCGACCTTGGTGACGGATTCAACTACGCACTTGGAGTTGGTGTAGTTCCTCCTGAAAAATGGGATGGGAAAACATTTGCAGCTGGAATGGAGCCAAAGGTCACACAAGTAAGACGTCAGCGTGAATTTGACAATTACAGTACTACAGATGACCATGGGATGCATTTCGTCGGAATTGCGTCAGATCAACTGGGTACCAAATACTATGTTGAGAAGAACTCCTGGGGACCTGGTAATAAGTTCAAAGGGTATTCTTACGTCAGCGAGCAATACGTTCGTTTAAAAACAACCAATATTATGGTTAATAAGCATGCCATACCCGAGGAGATCAGGGAGAAGTTGGGGTTGTAGGAAGTAAGAGTAAGAGTAAGAGTAAGAGTAAGAGTAAGAGTAAGAGTAAGAGTAAGA
>CAYUGX010000128.1:0-12959 GCA_964444375.1 uncultured Porphyromonadaceae bacterium
ATCTCCTCAGTCCCCACTTCTCCATCAGGGCCTTCTCTAGCTTCTGACGTTCCTTAACCGAAAGTGTTCCATCAAAAATCATCATCTCAGCCAGATCCCCTTCCCAGTATCCCTGAGTGTATTTTAGCTCCTTGTCAAAGGCTTCCTTTAACTCAATCGTAAGTAAACAATAATTATTAGAGATTGGTGTTTTTCGCCAATCTACTTCCTTCCCGTTCAGGAATACCCTACCCACCTTATCGTTCTGAATCGCTGCATCACTAAATAACTGCGTCTGTCCATGCTTGGCCCGTCCAATAACCGAGTCCAATTCCCTGAACGGACTGCTCCCTTCAAAAGACATATCACTCTCTCGATAGACCAAAACAATAGTCTGAGCCCCAACTACCGGTTCTTCAATCCGACTCAACCAAACTATATCATACCCAGCTACACCTCGACCATTCAACACCCCAGGTTTAAACAACACATCAGGCCCTTTCTTCCCACTTACTTTCTCAATCCAACCGGTGTACGGAATTTTTTCAGTTGCCGCAATATCGCATGCATCCAACCACATCAATAGTTTCGAAGATTTGACTTTAGGTTTAAGGGTGTAGGGTACAAGGTTCAGGGTTTTAAGTCTTAAGTCTTCAGTCTTAAGTCTGATTTGTGTCTTGGGTCTTGGGTCTTGGGTCTTAGGCTTTTCGGGAACCCATAGATAGTCAATATTCACACTGAACAACTCATCCGATTGCAGTTCAATGGTATTCTTGCCTTTCTTTAATTCTACATTGACTTCGCGGCCATTCCATCCATCGAACAGGGGTACCGTTCTGAGGAATTCGATGGGTTTTCCATGTTTCGCCCCATTCACGATAATATTCGCCGACTCAATCTTTGGGGTTCTGGTCGCGTAGCTCCATTTTACCGCATAAAGTCCAGGATGGTCTACCTCTACTTCCCAGCTTACTCCTTTTTTACCGGTAACCACTTGTAGATATTGCTGTTCACTTGCGCCACCAAAGTCAATTACATTCATTTCGCTACCATCAAACTCAGCCGCTTCAGCTTCATAGCGTTTGCCCTTTCCAAAGGGAGAACCCTGATTCGACCACACAAAAACATAGGGATCATCCGGTAGGGGATGTTGAGGATTAATCCGCCAGCGCTTCTCCCGGTAAGGATATTCACTATAGGGTGGATCCTCCCGGATCATCGATGTGGTATCTCGAAGGGCATAAACCAGTTCGTAACCCTGGTCAGGTTCCAACTCAAGGTAGAGACTATCGACACCTTCAGCAATGGTTTTTCCATTGAGTATCCATTTGATTTCTTGGGTATCGGGGAAAGGTTTTACACGACTGACTTTAAATAGCACCGTTGTGGTTGAATCAATGCGTAGTTCATTCTTTTCCGGTATAGGATTTTCTATCGGATTGACCAGGGCATAGGCACGCATCGACAAGCGTTGCTCACAAACCACGCACATCTCTTCGGTATTGTCGAAAACACCCGCTCCCATGATACATCCTTGAGCACTCGGACGATAATAATTCAACAGGTGATACTGTGCTCCTTCAAAGGCACCAACCTGGTCAATGTACTTTCGTTCGTAGGGAGTTGGCACTGGTGTACCCTCATTAATCCATGCTCGCCATTTGATGGTCTCTGGATCAACATTCTTGGTCACTGTATAAGCAGGATTGGCCAGGGTATCATAGCGCATCCCCGCATATTCGTCACCTATCGAAGTACAGGTGTGTGAAATCTCATGTAGCATCTTGCCTATGGCATTACCAACGATCAATGCATTACCGGTACGCGTTTGCATATTACGAGCGGCTCCACCTCCTCCACCATCACGGTTGGGCATGATCAAAAAAGTGACCCATCCATGGTGTTCGTCTTTCCATGGTAGAAACATCCGGTCTCTGATCGCATCGATCAGATCAGTCTCTACTCCATCACGCCACATGGGTATACTGGGCCACCACAGGGCATAAAGGTTATAGAACTGGTTATAATTGGCATAGGCCGTTTGAGCTCGTGAATCACCAGGCGTGAACGATGCCAACAAGGAGTTCTCTACATCTTTCACAAACTCGTCGCGCATCTCAGGGGAGTTGTACGGATTCTCATCACGCTGTTCCCACCGGTTAATTATAACGATATTAATGCGGTTATCTTTGGGTCCGGTCACCTTGATTGGAATCAGTTCTGTCTGTCTGATAATGCTATCCACATAGGCATCCTCATATACGACCGGATGTGAATCCCAGCTACCAACTAAGCGGGCATTCCCCCAGCTACCAAAAGCCCCTTCCTTACCTTCAAATTTAAGGTAGATGCAGTCCATGCCACGGACATCAATATCAATTTGTTTGGGTTTCGATCCTTTTGTCATTTTTCCGCTATCGAACAGTACCTTCCCCCCAAAGGCATCTTCTTCAAGCACCCTAAACCTGCCGGTTTCTGCTCCATCATATGCATCATCCACGCCAACCATGGCTCTGAATCTAAAAGAATTCCCGGCCATCTTATAGAGAAGAATCGTTCCATTCTCAGTACTGATACCCTTGCCATAGCGCTCATCCCCAATAGAAATAGAATCACCAGCCGGATTACTGTCGTAATGGGGTGCCTTGCCGTATTTCATGATGTAATACAGGTCACTGAGGTAGCTGAAACCGTTCTTTGTAGCTGTATACTTTTCTTCTGGTATCGGTTCAGGTCCTTGAACCAGATCTCTGCTTGTCTTTCCAACCTTTAGCAGATATTGTCCGTGTTTTGGGAGTTGCCAGGCAGTGAAACCGTCTTTATAAGTTCCCAGATTCTTTCGGGCCCAGAGGTCTCTCACTTTCTGCTTGCCAGACAATCCAATTTGTGACCAGGCCACTGAAACATTGGCTGGTTCATCGTCTTTATTAAATAGTAATACTGCAGTAGTTCCGTCGCTTAAAGGCTTGTTGTACACCTGTTGTTTGCCATTATCAAAAACCTTATACCCCTGGTGTCCACGAGAATCCTGATTTATGGCTATAACCTCAGGTGCAGTGAGCACCTGGGCGACCGTATCTGACATGGTGCGTAAATCATTGCCTGCCATTAAGGGGGCAGCAAGCATACACCAGAGACTCATATGGATTTTATCCTCCTCAACCGTTTTCAGGTTACCAATCTCCAGCATATCTGGATCATTCCAGTATCCTGGACCGGCAAATTGCCACAAGCCATTGAAAGCGGGATGAATACGAAGATCACCACCAGAAGTTTCAGCATGGTGGTACACATTTTCAATCCAGGGATAAATATCATAGGAGGTTCGCCACAATTGTCCGTACTCTTTTCCGCCCCATACCCAGGCACCATTGCCAAAATCTGATATACTCAGGATCATCGGACGCTCGGTCTTCTCAATCGCATCGGCATAGATCTGCAGATCCTCGGTTGTCAATCGGCCATTCTTCTCGGCGAAGCAAGCATCGAGTTTGATATAATCGACTCCCCAATCGGCAAAAGATTGCATATCAATCTCCTCAAAACCAAAGCTACCGGGCAGTTGCTGACAAGTGAGATAACCACGGCATTCGTATATACCGAATTTCAATCCTTTGCTATGGATGTAATCACCAATGGCTTTCATCCCACTCGGAAATTTTCGCGGATCGGCTTGCAAGCGTCCTTGCTCATCGCGGGTTGAATCCATCCAGGCGTCATCCAATACCAGGTATTCATATCCGGCATCGCGCATGCCTGAGCTGACCATAGCGTCAGCGATTTCTTTGATTTGCTGCTCGTTAATATCAGAGTGAAAGCAGTTCCAACTATTCCAGCCCATAGGCGGTGTTGGCGCTAATAGCTGGGCGATATTCTGTTGGCAAATAAGGGTGAAGAATAGGATGAGAAAAAGTGCTTTTATTCGAACCATAACTACTTGTCTTTAAAACTTACCACCCAGTCAATCACCTCATTTTCTGATGATTCCAGGATCAGTATTGTTAAATCATATTTAGTGTTTAATTCTCCTGATTCAGGTATAAATCCATTGTTTGCAATAGTTACGATAAATGGATCACCTGCTACCACATTGCAAGTTCCAGACAGTTCTTTGGTTCTGGAATTCCATGATAAGTCAATTATATCATTGTAGCCTTGCATAATATGGCGATTGGTAGAAATTACCTGGGGATGATTTTCTTTTTTCCTAACGGATAACATGCGTGCTTCACCTGGCCTGAGGATTTGCTCAAGGCGTTCATGTCCAGCTAGTAGGCCGACATAAACATCGTTCCAAAAATCGAAAACATGGTAGGTTTCGTTATCATCTAATTCCAGAGCGCCTTCGACTGCCTGTCCTGAAAGATCGATACCCACCGTATTTTCCTGCTCAAAATCTGGATTATAGAAGGTTACCTGATGCCAATCCTCATGCACCTCGTAGTCATATACCTGGGGTATCTCTGAGACGAAAGCATCAATTGGACGGGCACTTTGATTGGTTGTATGATAAGGAAAGGTTCGAGTTAAGTCGTAAATGGTTTCTGGAGACATTTGGGCAAAACTGTTGGCTAGTAATAGACGTCCTGTTGTTACATAAGCCATCGTCAGGACTGCCCGTACCTGGTCGGGATTGCCTTCGAGCCTGACCAGGTTTTTAGAATCGGTGTCCTGGTTGTATAGTATGCGGTTTTTGTACCAACGCAATCCACACCGGGTCACAGTGGCACCGTCCATCTTGTCAGTATCATTTTCAGTGCGCATGGACGCAACAAGTCCAATACTCACATCCGTTCCCCGTTCCATATTTCTTTCATGAACGTATGAACCCGGTCCCAATCCTTCACTGGGCAATTTGAAAATGTTGCGATAAGCTTGGGCTGTCGTCCAATCTCTGCGCTCAAGGCCACCCTGTCTTGCCCACCCCGATGCAGGATAATCGAACATCAATCCCTTGATGCCACCCTTCTTGAGATTGGCATACACCTCCTCAAGGTGTTCGATGAATCCAGGATCAGAATAATCGTATCCCCAGACAACCCGACCATTGCGTGTCCAGGTCTGTCGCCATTCCGTGAAAATGGGCCCAGCAGTATCCTGGGCTTCCCCTTTCCAGGCATAGCGTTTATTAAAAAGCATGTGTTCAGGAAAAGCAGCTGCGTAATCCTCAGAACGGTATGCAGTTTGAAAGTACGTTAATGGGATACCACCCAGGTCTACAACAGCCTTACCCCATTTTTCTGAGGTCTCGTAGGGTTCAATGTATCGTCCGTTGTGACTAACATTTCTGTCAGTCTCTTGCTTCTGCCAATGTTCATCATCCCACCATCCTTGCTGATTATTTGGTAAATATGAATCAGGAACCAACCGTACCGCTGCCCGGCTATAATCAAGAAATCCACTTTGTTTGATCACCTCCATTTCGTTCACAGCACCTACTGTTGAGTTTTCTGCATATCCACCTCCATAGCCAGGAACTTCAGCATACCACAAACAAACCGTTGGGAAATCATACATCGACAAATCAATTCCCTGGGCCATTTTGACACGCTTTCCATATTCTTCAAGGGCAACAAAAGGATCAGACTCCCCAACCGAAATATAAAACCGGTCTGGGCACCGGTAGGTGGCCCCAGGTTTTACCCGTTTACCAACTGGATCTTTTGCAAACAGTTGGCCTGTATAACTCTTCCTGGGGAGCGTAACCGAATCAACCGAGACAAATGAATCTGGAAACATAGGTTTCCCATCCCCACTTCGCAACCAAATCTCACTTAAATATACGTTCTGATCCACTTGTCCCCCATCACCATCACCATCACCATGCTGCACAACAAACCGTACCCGCCCAGCCTGAACTGCTTCTTCCGGTAACTCAAATTCAATCTGATGGGCCTGCTCCTTCTCAACCCCATCGAAACGTGGAATGACCTGGTTCTCAAACAATGGTATGTAGTGTCGCCCCTGGTCATTTTCCACCTCGATATAGACCGATTGTTTGTGGTCTTTTCGATTGCCGTGCCACAAACTCCTCCACCATGAAAAACCAACATAGTACTTTTGGTCTGCCTGCAAATTGTTCAGCTCAACCACTATTCGTTCCGGGTCAAAAGCAGTGGTACTTGTTTCACTGCAATGAAATTCATGGTATTGCCAGTTGCGCTTCATTTTGCCTCTCACCAGCTTCAGTTCTTCTCCGGCAGGTGAAACATCTAAGGTGTCATCGGGCAGATTCAGGTAGGTTAGCAGGCTGGGTATCCCGTCACTACCAGATTCCAATTCAATTCTTCTTGATTGTTCGATCCAGGCAAATTTCTCATAATCCTGATAGGTCAATCCGCCCATCATCAGGGTATGTCTCGTGCCACGATCGTTGAATGTGAGTAATATGTTATTCCTTGATTTCAATGCATTTCTTCTCGTTAAGGGGGAATACATGCGACGACCGTATTCGAGGGGTTCACCCCCACTGAAACCATCAACCATGGCAAAATCATCAGTCAGATTTGATTCCGGATAAAGTTGTCCGTTTTGCATAGCATAGAGCTCCTTAACCCGAATAACCTCTCTAGTGTTATTGCGCAATCCCACCTGCAATTCCACAAAGGATTGATCAGAATGTAGGGTGAAGGCCGCTAGAATATCCGGCAGGTCATCTGAAAGACCCACGACGAGTAGCACCCGGCCTTGACCGAACTCGTTTTGAATCTTTGATGCAGACCAATCGATCTTGTACGAAGGATGAGATAGCTGGTATTGATCAACAGCAATTAAGGCGCTGTCAACAGTTAGTATTTGATTTACTTTGTCATATATGCGATAGCTGCGTGATAGTTGATCCAATTCAAGTTTTACCAGGGCATTCTCCAACACCAGTGATTGACCAGAATCAGATACCTTCACTTTTGGAGAGCAGGATGCAATCAATCCGATCACGCAAAGAAGAGAGAGGGCTTGCAGGTGTATCTTCATGGCTATCCCGTTTTATTCTTCAATGTGTAAAGTGAATGATTTCGTCAGGTGCTGATCAAACCAGATGACCGTTTTCGGAGTTTCAGTTTCCCGTACCACCCCAGTAGTGAAATCTTTACCGTTCTTCAAGCTTTTACCGTCCAATTTGATTTCTGGATGAAACAGCTCTCTCCCAGTAATAATCAATGCATGCTTTATAAAAGGCTGTTCTTTTGAGGCAGTAACGGATAACTGCCATTTCTTTGCTTTTCCAGCTTTAAGCACATAAGCCCTCTCTGCCTGATTGTATTCTACTAACCCACCATCATCCTGAACAGTCGGTGGAGACAACCAACTTTTCGCCAGAGGTATGAGCTCGGTATCTGGCGACTTGGCCATTCCATGAAGCATGATACGCGACTTGACACGGTCGTCCATGTAATAATCTTTCCATTGCGTGTAGGTTGTCAGATTGAAATGAGATGCACGATCATTGGTCTCTACCCAGCGGCCATCGCCGGGTAATTGAGTAATGGGCCAGTGGTTCCACCAACCGTAGATACTGGGTACTGTATCGGGACGGTAATTATCAGCCATGAAGGCTGCGTAGCTTCTGAAAAAAGGCGATTCGTATTTTCCCTCTTTCGACTCAAAGGCTTCATCGCTCACGATATAAAAGGGTTTATATTCACTTTTAAAATTCACCACGTGGATATTCGCCTTTTGCGGTTCTTTCATCTCAACCGGCAGATTATTTCGCCACGAATAATGGTGCTGCTCCCCCTTCATATTCATCAGGGTGATCTCGGGATCTTGCATCACCTCATCGGGATGCTGACCCGGAGACAGCAACACGATGGCCTCTTCCCAGTCATGATTCCTAAGGGGTTTTGAATAGTACAAATCAATTTTACGGATGCCCATGCCATCAGGATAGATAATGTAGTACTCATCACACCATTCTCCACGACCATCTACGTCCTGAGCAACTACTTTGTAATCTGCATCGACCAGGGCATAGCGCCAATGCACCACTACACGGGCGGGGGTATTTTCAATGATCCTGGCATGACTATGACGACATTCCCGGTCCATCAGAGGTTCAGCACAGCTACTTACGTCCCCACCCCAAGTCTCGGTCCATTCATTCGTGTACCAAATATTATTTTCCGTCACCCAGCAGGGAACGAAGCTGGTTCCGCGCCAAAAGACCAGGCGGCAATCATTATCTGCAAAATTGACAACCACATCAGGATAGTCACCTACACGCCATAACCTATCCCATTGTTTGCTGTAATCCAAGCGTGTATAACGGGCTCCAAAAGGTACAGACGCTGGGGCTTTAGGTGGTAGAACGCGGTTTTGAAAATTGATATCAGGTAAAGGAAGTTGTTTCTTAAATAGGTTAGCGACCTGATCTGGTGCAAAAGCACCTTCGAATAGTTGCACTTCATCCACAACACCGTCTAAGAAGGAGTAGTGATCAGCGACGATATACTGAAAATCCCACCAATCTTCAAGCAGGGCATTTCGTCCAATGGTCAGTCGATTGCCATTGGTGTTTCTGATTTTTGGTGCAGCGGTCTCTTGAACAAGTTGACCATCCAGGTAGAGTTTCACTTGTCCCAGTTTTTCAACTGTTAAACTAAGCATATGCCATTGTCCGATAGCCAGTTGAGGTCCTTTTAATGTCGTCCAATCGATGGGTTGTCCAAGTGCAGTCGTAATTCGACCATGACGATTTATCCCCAGCAAAACACCTTCTTCTTCACCCCTGCGCAAGTCAAAAACCGGACACCTATACCAGGGATAGGCTTCTAGCGCGACCCAGGCATTGATCGTGAAAGCATCCGGTAATTCTTGTCGAAATTGTTGTTGCTCGAAGAAACTGGTGTAACCATCAAAGTGAATGGCAGCTCCTGAAATTCCTTCGATTTGATCATAAAACCCAATAAATTGCTTACGATCGTCTGTGAGCTCAAATGATTGTTGGAATATAGACTCTTGTGCTGAAGTCGTAAACCAGGAAGCTGTTGCAAAAACAAGAATAGTAAGTATTATGTGCTTTTTCATGATGCTAATGTGCTTGGGTTAAACAATTCTAATTCATCCATTTATTTGGTTTGGAATAACAAGTATAAGGAGTGACTGGGCATAGGCATAAAATAAACCCAAACCAGCGATAGGTTGTAAGGTCATAAGTCTCAGCATGTCTGTTTAATACCCAATAAAGGTATAAAATCAATCCAAGCTGACGAGTGCTATTTATTTGCCCTTTTGAGGCGGATTCAAACCCTGAATGCTAATTCTTCTTTTTAGCTATCCCGTATTCATGCAATATCTCACTGAATACCTGCTTAACGGTCGTGATCTTGGTGACAAGGCTGCCATTGCTTCCACTAAAAGCGAAGCCGTCGTTAAGTTCACCTTTATAAGCTGCTATCAGGGCATTGGCAATGCAGTACAGGGTAGTTTTAGGATTACAGGTTTTTATACAGTTGTACTGGCATTTTTTTGGGGTTTTCTTACCCTCGTAAGCATCAGCCAGAAACTGATTGTAGATGGTTCGTCCAGGTAAACCGACCGGACTTTTAATAATTCGGATATCCTCTTCTTTTGCTTTTACAAAAGCTGTTTTAAAAGCATCGTCGGCATCACACTCTTCGGTTGCGACAAATCGGGTTCCCAGCTGAACAGCAGAAGCTCCTTTTTCCATGATATCGTAGGCATCTTTTCCTGTGTAGATCCCTCCCGCCGCAATAACCGGAATATCTTTCTTGTATTTGGCCTTCATTTGTTTGGCTACTTCAACCACATCACTGACCAGTTTCTCCAGGTGATTTCCAATATCTGTGATCTTATCTGATTTGAAACCCAGGTGACCGCCGGCTTTTGGGCCCTCAACAACCAATGCATCCGGTAGGTAATCATAATTCTGCTTCCATTTCATGCAAATAATCGAAGCTGCTCTTCCTGATGAAACGATCGGTACTAATTTTGTTTTGGCGCCAGGAGTCAAATAACTCGGCAAGTCAAGTGGAAGACCAGCTCCAGAAAAGATAATGTCAATTCCTTCTTCAATAGAGGTTTTAACTGTGTCTGAGAAATTGGTGATCACGGTCATGATGTTAACCCCCAAAACACCTTTTGTTTTTTGACGAGCCAGTTGAATTTCTCGACGAATGGTCTCAATACTATTTTTACGATAGCTCAATCCTGGTTTTTTACTCAGGAAACCCAAACCCACAGTTGAGATCACGCCCACTCCACCCATATTCGCCACTGCCGAGGCCAGACCTGAAAGTGAAACACCGATTCCCATACCACCTTGTATTACCGGAACGGTAATGTTCAAATCCCCAATTTTAATCGATTTCATTTGATTTCAGTTAATTAATCTGAGCATCCAGACCAGAAAATGAGGCAGTAATTAACTAACTGAATTACTCTGACTTAGCATAAAATTGCGCTAATTTTCAAATCTTGAACCGAGGCCAAAGGTAGACTATTTATTCAAGAAAACACCTATATCGACAATTAGCACGATGACCAGAGGGCTCAACAATTTTTGTATCTTCGACCGAGTGCAAATACTTATGCCGAGAAGCAATAAACATACGGGATTCGAGACTTTCTCAACTGCCTGTCCACGTAATTGTTACAGCACTTGCAGCTTTAAAGTTCGCATCAAAGATGGTGAAGTGATTGGGATTGATCCTCATGCAGGTAACCGGGCAACATCTGAAGGTCCTTGCATCAAAGGACTGGCTTATATTGAAAGGGCTAACTCACCCGACCGGATTTTGTATCCCTTGAAAAAAAAGGACAACGGGCAATTTGAACGTATTTCATGGACAGAGACCATGGATTTACTTGCTGGTAAACTAAAAAAATTCAAGAAAGAGCATGGTCCACACAGTGTGCTGTATTATGCCGCCAGTGGCATGTCGGGTCTATTGAATGGGGTAAGTACAGCTTTCTGGAAGCTATACGGCGGAGCCACCACTACTTACGGCAATTTATGCTGGCCTGCCGGATTAGAGGCTACCCGCCTGACCTTGGGTGAAAATAAACACAATGCTCCCTGGGATCTTGAAAACTCGAAACTGATTGTATTTTGGGGTAAAAATCCCGCTGAATCGAATATTCAGGAAATGTTGGCTGTTGAAAAGGCCCAAGAGCAGGGTGCCCAGGTGGTGGTGATTGATCCTCGACGAACTCCCTCGACCGATCGCGCACAGTTCTTGTATCACGTAAAAGCGGGTACTGATGCAGTACTTGCCCTTGCTATTGCCCGCGAACTCATTGCCAATAAATGGATTGACAAGGATTTTATCGATCAGCATGTGCTCGGATTTGATTTGTTCAATGATTCCATTCAGGACTACAGTCTTGAGAAAGCGGCTACTATTTGTCGGATTCCGGCCGAGGCTATCCATCAACTGGCCGAGATGATTGGTCAGAGTACAGCTATGACCATAATTCCAGGCTACGGTATGCAGCGCTATGCCAATGGCGGCCAAACCATTCGTTGCATTCTGGCGATTCAAGTGCTCACCGGCCAATTAGGTAAACCTGGGGCAGGATGGCACTATGCAAACCTACAGAGCTATGTATTTGATGAGATCAAAGAACCCGAATCATACTACCCGGGCTGCGAAGATCCAGTTTTCAGACGAAGCATAAGTATGGCCACTCTGGGTGAGGATATCCTGAAGCAGACCGATCCTCCGATTAAAATGATATGGGTTGAACGGGGTAATCCACTCACACAAAATCCCAATTCAGAGCTGATCAAGCAAGCTTTTCGACAGGCTGATTTCAGGGTTGTGGTCGAACAGTTCATGACTGATACCGCCATCGAAGCAGACCTAGTTCTGCCAGCGAAAAATATGTTCGAGCAAAGTGACATCATAGGTTCCTATTGGAATCCCTATGTACAACTCAAGCAGAAAGTAATTGATCCGGCAGGTGAGGTTAAACCCGAAACAGAGCTGTACTATCTCCTTGCTAAAAAACTCGATCTGGAAGAATGGTTGAAGATGGGGCTTCCCGAGCCGAATGACAATAGTATTGATTCTTATTTGAAAAAGATCATTGCAACCTATCCTGAGCTCGATTGGAATGCACTAAAAGAAGGCCCCCAACTGGCTAACAGCCATGAAGAAATCGCTTTTGCCGATTTGAAGTTTGCGACTCCATCTGGAAGAATTGAGTTATTCAGCGAAGAGGCTGAAAAAAAGTGGGGCGTTTCTCCTTTACCCACCTATGATCCACTTGATCCTCACCCCAAAGACTATCCCCTGCAACTAATGTCTCCGAACAGTAAAAACAGGATTCATTCTCAATTCAATAACCTCCAGGTTATAAAACAGTTCGAAGACCAGGCATATTTATACATGCATCCGCAGGATGCCCAAAAAAGAAACATCAGCCATTTGGCATTTGCAATCATGCATAATGATATTGCTGAACGAGAAGTACAGGTTAAATACGATATGGGATTACGAAGTGGCTGTGTAGTAATGACCAACGGACACTGGCACCAACATGGGGCCAGTCCGAATGCTTTTACTACTGGCAGACAAACCGACATGGGTTATGGAACCGCTTTTCATGATACCTGGATTGAAGTCAAATCGCACTAATATGGAACGGGCATCATTCATATTCGATATCAATAAGTGTGTAGGCTGCATGGCTTGTGTGGCTGGTTGTTCTATTGAAAATGACACCCTACCGGATGGGAACTGGCGCGATGTAAATACCTTCAATCAGCTGCGACATCCTGACCTGGCCGTTTTTCATTTCTCTCTGGCCTGCAATCATTGCGAAGATGCGCCGTGCCAGTCAAATTGTCCAACTATCGCCTTTACCCGGGACCTCGAAACCGGAGCCATCATTCATCATGCTGAGGCCTGCATCGGTTGTCAATACTGCACCTGGGCCTGTCCTTTTGATGCGCCTAAATACAATCGTTCGGCCGGTATTGTGCAAAAATGCACCTTCTGCCTAAAACAGATTCAGCA
>CAYUGX010000129.1:0-12890 GCA_964444375.1 uncultured Porphyromonadaceae bacterium
ATATCTTCCTGAATCCCTTCAACATGCCCGATGACCTCAGCGAAACCGTATGGCTCTCAACCGTTCACGACAACCGGATCATCATTTTAGTGCTCATCATTTTAACTATCCTGGGCGGACTGCTAAGCCTGCAGCGGCGGGAGAAGTTTATTTGAGAGGCCTTTACTTGGAGTAATAGTCGATCATGTCAATGATCGTCTCCCTGCACACAGGGCAAAAAGGATCATCGAGCCAGTTCATCTTGCATCGCTGCATGGGGCTGAAAATACCTTTATCTGTGTACATTCCTCCTTCGAAGGCACCGAGAACCTTGTCGTATTTCAGGGTCCTGGGAGTCGGGATAGGGGTTCCTCGCTCGATCTTGGATTTCCACTTCTTATTGAAATTGACCAGCGTGGTTACGTTTGGTTGTATTGGCTCATAGGACTGATCAACGTAGTCACTATATGAGACATCACTGGTGTAATACTCGTCAGCTAACCAGGTTAGATTATGTCCAAACTCATGAAGCCAAACGCCAATGGATTTTTCATTGAAAGCTGAAAAAGTACCATAATAGTTGTAGACTCCACCACCTCCGTACTTTTCTGTATTGACTAATATGATGATCAGATCATAAGGTGTATTGGCGGCTACATCCCGTACCGATTTAATGTCGTATGTCATCAGATAACGCTCAGAATCAAAGGTGTAAAAGCTGGTGTTTAGCAAAGTTTCTTTCCATACATGCTGCCCCGGAATGTCAGTTCCCGCTTCCTCACTGGGGGCTTCGACAACCCAGATGTTGAAATCATCCTCACGCTCATCAAAAGGATCTGTTTCAAATAAGGCATCCGAAAAAGCTTCTGCGGCCTTCCGAAAATCTTTCATTTCAAACTCAGTGAATCCATCCGGCAGGAAAACCACATCTACTTTTTCAACTGGATCGCCCGAGTCATGTACCATATACGAGTGGTATTTAGGACCATCTTCAGTTGTAATGAAGTAATCTTTTGGATCAATTGTATGGCTAAATACCTTGTTTAGTTTTGTTGTGCGGTCGCGGGAATAGAGTTCGAGACGAACCGGTTTCTTTGGGAAGGGAATGAGCACCGTTTCGTAAAAACAACGCCTGATCTTTTTGGCTTCCGCTGTGGTTTGCCATTCACTGTACAATCCGGCATACCCACGGGAATAGATTTTTTTATTCGTTTTGACATCATATACAACCACACTGTATTCGCCCCATGGAAATGGATCAATTAACTGATTTCGAGGTCCCGACCATTTACCTTCTTTACGCATCTGCTCGAAATAGACTTCTTCTGAATCAGCCGTTCCGCAACGGTTGTAATCAAATCGAAGGGTGCGGTTGGTGAAGAAATCGCTGTATTTAACCTGTGCCTGGCCCAGCAAGGCCGGAAATAGGAATAATAGTAGGATTAGCTTTTTCATTATAAAGGATTTAGTTACTTCATTGTAAGAATTCATAGCAAAGCATAAAATTACATTGTATTTTTGTCTTTACCTTATTAACACCGATATCAAATGGAAGAACAAAGTACCGAATCCTTAACAGATCAGAAAGCTGGTTTTTTCGAACGCATCAGCGAACTGGTAAAAGAAATGATGGTCAACGATTGGGGTTTCTCTGATTCCCTGGCCAAGTGGTTGCATATGCTGATATTTCTCGTGCTGATTGCTATGATTGCCTGGGTTGTTGATGTATTGACCAAAAGGGGAATCATTGCTGTTATTCGCCGGGTTGTCAAGTATAGTAAAAACCAATATGATGACATAATTCTTGAAAAAGGAGTGTTCAACCAGCTTGCACATTTGACACCCGCTCTTGTTTTTTACTACATGCTACCAGCCATTTTGATCGATTTTCCTGCAAGTCTTGGGCAATTCCTACAAAACCTGGTTGTTGTTTACATGATAGCTGTGGCCATTATGGTAATTATTAAGTTCCTGAATGCAGTAAATGAAATTTATATACTAAGTCGGAAGACTGCGACCCAGGTTCCTATAAAGGGCTACCTCCAGGTTTTGCAGGTGATCCTGATCATCATTGCAGTGGTATGGATATTAAGTATCCTATTTGACTTTTCATTAAAAGGATTCTTTGCCGGATTGGGGGCTTTTGCTGCAGTACTGCTATTGGTTTTTAAAGATACCATACTGGGAGTGGTGGCATCCATCCAGATTTCAGCCAACAAAATGATGAAAATTGGCGACTGGATATCCATGCCATCGAGAGATGCCGATGGTACCGTGCTGGATATCACGGTTAATACAGTTAAGGTGCAAAACTGGGATAAGACCATTGCAACCATACCGACCTATGCTTTGGTGACCGAATCATTTCACAATTGGCGGGGCATGGAAGAATCAGGAGGACGCCGAATCAAGCGATCCATCAATATCGATATGGCCAGTGTGAAATTCTGCACGCCCGAGATGCTAGATAAGTTTGGCAAGATTCAGTTAATTACCGACTATGTCGATGATCGAAAGTCAGAGATTGAGAACTATAACAAAGAGCAGCAAGTGGATGAATCTGTCGTGGTTAACGGCAGAAGAATGACCAATGTCGGTACCTTCAGAAAATACCTTGAAGCCTATTTGCATGATCATCCTAAAGTGCACAACGGCATGACCTTTTTGGTACGACAATTGCAGCCAACAGAGAAGGGAATACCAATAGAGATCTACGTGTTCAGCAATGATCAGGCCTGGGCCAGCTACGAGTCAATCCAGGCAGATATTTTTGACCACATTCTGGCAATAATGCCTGAATTCGAACTGCGGGTTTTCCAAAATCCCACAGGTGATGATTTGAAAACATTAAAAAGCTAAGTATGGCAAAGGAGATTGAACGGAAGTATTTAGTCAAGCCTGGCAGTTGGAAAGGGAATCTTACCGAGGCCGATTCAAGCTTTATTCAACAAGGCTATTTAAGTACTGATCCTGACCGGGTTGTGAGGATCAGAATCCGTGATAAGAAGGCTTTCTTGACCATTAAAAATCGTCCGGAAGGTTTGTCACGTAACGAATTTGAATATTCTATCCCAGTTGAAGATGCAGTTGAACTCATGAAAATGTGTGTGACTGCCGTGATCGTGAAGAGACGATATGAGATCAGGTATAAAAACCACCGTTGGGAAGTAGATGAATTTCTCGGTAAAAACAAAGGGCTGGTACTGGCTGAGATTGAACTTAAGAATGAGACCGACGATTTTCCCCTACCGGATTGGATTGGTGAGGAGGTGAGTGATAATCCAAAGTACAGCAATCTGCAGCTGGCCATTGACCAGGTTTGAAGGTTGTAATCATGCACGTGTAGTTTAATAGACCGATGACTAAAAAGATTGTCATTTTTGTTCTCCTTGTCGTATCAGGATTTGCCTGTTCTTTGTTGCAAAAATCTACAACGACTGCTACTAAACCGCTAAGACTGTACGATCCCACAGAAAGGGGATTGCATCCGGATTACTATGTCTATCACAACACACTAGATGAGAGCACGCTATTCTTCAGGCTATTTGCCAATGAACTGCTATTCAATCAGGCAAATCCTGAAATGAAAACCCAAAGTCGGGTCACACTCAAGTACAACCTATACAGTTCTTTTGCTGACCGAGTTCTGGATCAAAGCGGCAATCGTGAATTTGTGATTAATCAGAACGACATAGCAGATTATTACACCGCAAATATTAAAATACCCACGGAAGAAGGGAAAAGTTATTTCCTTGAGCTAATTCTGACCGACCAAATCAGACAGATTTCCCAGCGTAGTTTTTTATTGCTTGATCGCTTTAATCCAGCCTCACAGCAAAACTTTATGGTCTTGACCTTCCCGGATAACCAGATAGGTTTTGAAAAGTTTTACTATCCCGAAGAGCAGTTTCGAATCATCACTAATAAAACGACTGCTCAAACCATTCGGATAGCCTACCATGCTCCGGTATTCACCCTGCCCCGCCCCCCATACCAGACCGATATTCAGATCGATCAGATAAGCAGAGATGCTGATTCGGTTTGGACGGTCAATCACGATAACCAGAAACTTTACCAACTAGAAAGCGAAGGGATCTATGTTTTCTATCCAGACCCAGAGAGTATGCATGGTCTGTACCTGTCTAATTTGGGAGATAACTTCCCACAAATAAAAACGGCCGAAGACATGATTGCGCCTTTACAATACCTGGCCACACCACAAGAATATGCCGATTTGCAAGAAGCTGCTGCGGTAAAGGAAGCTGTAGACGAATTTTGGCTCGATAAAGCAGGAAGTTTCTCAACTGCTCGCGAGTTGATACGCGTGTATTATAACCGGGTTGTTTTTGCCAATCTGTATTTCACGACCGATCGTCCGGGTTGGATGACCGATCGTGGCATGATCTACCTGGTTTTTGGCCATCCTGAAATGGTTAATAAAACTGAGACGAGCGAAGAGTGGATATACACCATCTCGGGATCGAATCGCAAGTATCGCTACACATTTAATCTCACCCCAGATCCCGTGAAAGCGTACGAGTATTCTTTACATCGAAGCGAAACACACCGGCCCAATTGGAATCGGGCTCTGCAAAGCTGGCGCGAAGGTCGTATATTTGCCCTGTAATGGAAAAACAAAGTTTTCTTTTTGGTATACATCCGATACTGGAGGCTTTTGCCGCCGGCAAGGAATTGGATAAAATACTGATCCGTAAAGGGCTTAAAGGTGATTATTTACCTGAGTTAATGGCCATGATTCGCGAAACCGGAACACCCTACCAGTTTGTTCCGGTTGAAAAACTGAATCGAATTACTAAGAAGAACCACCAGGGAGTTATAGCCTTCGCAGCCCTTGTATCCTACAGTCCGATAGAAGAAATCGTACAGCGTGTATTTGAAGCAGGTAAAATTCCTATAGTTTTGGCGATGGACGGGATCACAGATGTACGAAATCTAGGCGCTATGGCTCGCTCAGCTGAAGTAGCCGGTGTTGACGCATTGTTGATTCCAGACAAAGGTTCTGCGCAGATCAATCCCGAAGCCATGAAGTCATCAGCAGGCGCTTTGAATGTTTTACCCATTTGCCGAACCAGTAATCTCGCGCACACCTTGCAAGAACTTAAAAGTGCTGGTTTAAAAATCCTGGGAGCTACTGAACGAGCCGATCAATCACTTTATGATGAAGACCTGCGTGATCCCCTGGTCTGGGTCATGGGTTCAGAGGAAAGTGGAATGTCTCAAAATGTCAAGATGGTCATCGATAACCAGGTCAAAATACCACAACAGGGCAAAATAGCCTCATTGAATGTATCTGCAGCCACTGCAGTGCTGCTCTTCGAAACCCAGCGACAGCGAAACCGAGTCGAGTAGGGGGAGGTGGATTGGGTAGTTGTTTAGTTGGGTAGTTGTTTAGCTGTTTAGCTGTTTAGTTGTTTAGCTGTTTAGCTGTTTAGTTGTTTAGCAGTTGTTGGATGTTGGGTTTTATAATTCTACGATTGCGCAAAACTGAAAAAGGTAAAAATTATGAATGAGTTTTTTGAAGGAGTCGGATGGATTGGAAATATAGTATTAAGCATTGGGGTAATTCCTCAGGTTTGGAAAACATGGCGTACGCACGATGTGAGTTCGCTCAGTTGGTCCTTCCTGATTATGTGGTGTTCAGGGGTGATCATGACCTTTATGTACATAGCTCACGATAACATTGTAGACAACGATTTCAATTGGCCATTATGGCTAAACTATCTCGTCAACATCATCGGAACGACCTACCTGGTATGGGCCAAAATAAAATTCAAAACCAAACCACTCACCAACAAAACAGTTAAACCCTAAACAACTAAACAACTAAACAGCTAAACAACTAAACAACTACCCAACTAAACAACTACCCAATCCACAATTCCACCAATCAACCTTACGCTTAGCCCAGTTGCTCCAGCGCCTCATTCGCCTCTTCCCAGGCCTTCATTTCGGTTTCTAACTGGTCTTTTAACCTGCCATAATCTCCAAACGGATCATCATCACCTGCTATGTCGTCGGGATTGGCTAATATTTCAACTAATTCAACGATGCGCTTTTCCAATTCGTTAATTTGATCTTCGCTTCTCTTGATCCGGTTTTCAATCTTTCTTCGCTCTTTTTCAAGCTCTTTCTTTTCTATGTATTTCTGCTTGTTTTCACTGACCTTGGCATTTGCTGATGAACTTTGTTGAACAACTTTCTTGCGTTCAATTTCCTTTAGATTGTCGAGCTTCTTTTTTCTAAGGAATTCGTAAATGTCTCCCGTGTGTTCCTTGATTTTCTTGTCTTTGAACTCGAATATTTTCCTGGCCAGACCATCCAGAAAATCACGGTCGTGTGAGACCACAATCAGGGTGCCATCGAAATTAAGCAAGGCATCTTTCAACACCTGTTTCGACCTCAGATCTAGGTGATTGGTTGGCTCATCAAGGAGCAATAAAATGTAAGGTTCAAGCAGCATGCAGGCCAGTGCCAGACGAGATTTCTCACCACCTGAGAGAACCGAAACTTTCTTGTCAACATCTTCGCCACTGAACAGGAAGGCACCCAAGATATCGCGCATCTTCTTTCTGATTTCTCCTACAGCAACCCGGTCAATTGTCTCTAATACAGTTTGGCTTGGATCGAGCAGGTCAGCCTGATTCTGTGCATAATACCCGATTTTAACATGATGCCCCACTTTGAGAATTCCTTCAAAATCCAGCTCATGCATGATGATCCGGGAAAATGTCGTTTTTCCTTCACCATTCTTTCCAACAAAAGCCACTTTTTCACCCCGTTCAATAATGATTTGGGCTTTATTCAGCACATTCACTGCCCCAAATGATTTACTGAGGTCTTCAGCCTCTACAACAATGGTACCTGAATGTGGGGCAGGAGGGAACTTGATATGAATTGACGATCCATGTCATCGATTTCAATCCTTGTTAGCTTTTCCAGCATTTTGACCCGCTACTGAACCTGAACAGCCTTGGTATTTTTATACCTGAAGCGCTCAATAAAGCGTTCAGTGTCACTAATTAGTTTTTGTTGATTCTCATAGGCAGCCATTTGCTGTTCACGACGCTCTGCACGAAGCTCAAGAAATTTTGAATACGGTACTTTGTAATCATAGGCACGCCCAAGTGATAATTCTATTGTCCGCTTGGTAACCCGATCCAGGAAAGTCCGGTCATGAGAAATCAGCATAACTGCGCCCTGGAAATCCAGCAGGTAATCTTCCAGCCATTGGATCGACTCAATATCCAGATGGTTGGTTGGCTCGTCAAGCAGCAAGACATCGGGCTGTTGAAGCAGTATCTTGGCCAGCTCAATTCGCATTCGCCAACCTCCTGAAAACTCACCAGTTGCTCGATCGAAATCACTCCGTCTGAATCCCAAACCCAACAAGGTCTGTTCAAGTTGAGCATCTTGGTTACCTCCTCCAATTAATTGGTAGCGATCATTCTTTTCGGTCAGTTTCGATATCAATTTGGCGTATCCAGCCGATTCAAAATCAGTGCGGGTCGACATTTCTGTCGAAATCTCTTCAATCTCAGCTTGCAATGTCTGAATCTCAATAAAGGCCAAACGCGCTTCTTCCACTACAGTCCTTGTGTCAGAGAAGTCCATGTGCTGCGGGAGATAACCAATATTGACCTCTTTCGGCAGTCCCACCTGGCCTTCACTGGCCTTCATTTCGCCTGTAAAGAGCCGTAAAATGGTTGTTTTACCAGCACCGTTTTTACCCACCAGGCCAACTCGTTCTTTTTTATTAACGAGAAAACTGATGTCTTTGAACAACTCCTCGTCCCCAAAACGCACGCACACTTGATTCAGTGAGATCATAGTTTAAAAGCACTTAATTCATATTGGTATCCCCACATTAAACCATGCAAAGGTTCTTTGGTGGGTTTGAGCCCCTTCACCTCAAATACCTGCCCACTATAGACATCAGATATGATCGTTTTCACCTGATTAATTCGCATTTCGTAATTCGTACTTCGAATCCCCGAAGGGCCACCCCAGGCACAGATCAATTGATCTGTTTTTGTCAGTAATTCATGTAGATACGAGTCGTTTTCTGGTCCCACACCCGCCAATAATCCCTTGTCCTCCATTAACTGATGCAATTCAATGGCATCAGTGGCCCGAAAAGCAAAAATATTGTAGATATTCAAATATCGGGTATTCGGGAAACGGGTATAAACAAAGGTTTCTACCTTCCGGATGGTGGCATCCGATCTTTTTTCGTCTGCTGAGCTTGGATTTTTTAGTATTACCGTTGTGGTGGCCTCTCGTTCACCTGCGAGCAGATCAGGAATGAATTCCATCTGCAGTGTATACCGGTGCTTCCGGTCAGGTGAAAAATCTGCCCGGATGCCCTGAATGTCCACGCGCTCAAAATGATCTACTTGTCTGCCTAATCTTGCCATGCTGTCTTTTTTTGACCAATACGGTCATCTGTTTTATAAATCAGGCAAATTTAATTATTCTTACACTGAATCACGCGAAAAAGTGATAGCCACCCAATGAATGATCTAAAGCACTATGACGTAGCTGTTGTGGGTGCCGGACCAGCCGGTTGTTCAACAGCCATCGGCTTGCACAAAAGTGGTCTGTCAGTCATCTTGCTCGATAAAGATGACTTCCCAAGAGATAAACCATGTGGTGATGCTATCCCTCCCTGGGCACTTGTAAGACTTGACCAGGAAATGCCTGGAATTATTGATGATTTTTTGAAGCAGGTGGGCCCGCATTCTTTCAAGGCAACATCTTTAATCGTCAGGTCAGGACGAAAATTGACATATACCTGGAGCAGGCCTGGTTATATGGTGTCTCGTAAGGTTCTTGATCATTTTTTATTAGAAAATGCCCTGAGGCCTGATCAAATTCATTTTTCTCCCGGCTTTCATGTGTCTACCATCGAGAAAAAAGAGGATGGATTTTGGCTTCACCCCAAAGTGGGTTCTCCGATACATTGCCGTGTTGCGGTGGCTGCAGATGGCCCGGCCTCGGTGACAGCCCGAGCCCTAACTGGACGGCCATCCAAAAGATCCTCAGATGGTTTTGGATTGCGTCAGTATTTTAAAAACCTTCAACTCCCCGATGACACGACCAGCCTGGTTTTCTTTAATAAGCAGTACCCTGAAGGTTATTTTTGGATTTTTCCCCTACCGGGTAACAGAGCCAATGTGGGTTTCGGACTCACTGCAGCACAAATGGCAAAAATGCAGCTTAATCCAAAGCAGGCATTTGTTGATATGATCGCACACTATCCACCCATTAGGCGATTGTTAGAAGAGGCTACACCTGAATCTTCAATCAAAGGCCATCCACTGGCTTTCTCAGCTGACTGGGAGCCCATTTCAGGCGATCGATTTCTACTAACCGGAGATGCTGCACATCTGGTTGACCCTTTTACCGGTGATGGTATTCGTCAGGCTATTGAAAGTGGACTCCATGCAGCCAAAAGCATTCAGAGTGCTTTTGATAACAAACGATTTGATTCGGCCTTCTTTACCCAATATGACCAAATCATCAAAACCACCATTTGGCAAAGTCAACAGAAACGTAGGAGAATGGCCAGAATAGCCGCTATAATGCCCTGGCTGATACCAGCAGTCGTCACCCTAGGCCAAAACAAAACCCTCCTTGGCTGGCTCAAAAAATGGCTATGATTCCAACAATGACAACAATAACAACAACGACAACAATAACAACGACAACAATAACAACAACGACAACCACATCAACATTAACCACCTCGACTACGATAACCAGTCATTACTATCCATCTGGAATTTTGCTACATTTACGCCTTATTCAAAATTGAAACTGTGGGACGAAAAAAGCCCTTACCCCTACTTGAAAAGGTAAGGATTACAGATATCGCTGCTGAAGGCAAAGCGCTGGCCCGGGTGAACGACAGGGTGGTCTTTGTTCCTCTGGCAATACCTGGCGATGTGGTTGATATCCAGGTACGCAAAAAAAGAAAAGCCTTTTATGAAGGCTACATCACCCAATGGCATGAGTATTCATCCATGCGACAAAAACCAGTTTGTGCACATTTTGGGGTGTGTGGCGGATGCAAGTGGCAAATGTTACCCTATGCTGAACAACTCAAATTCAAAGAGCAGCAAGTGAACGATCAACTGGTGCGTATTGGAAAAGTCACTGACCTGAACCTGATGCCAATCATTGGGGCTCAATCCTCAGAATTCTACCGAAATAAACTCGAATTCACCTTTTCGAACAAGAGATGGCTAACTCAGGATGAGATCGATACAGCAGAAGGAATAAAAAATAGGAATGCAGTCGGATTCCACGTCCCCGGCTTATTCGACAAAGTGGTGGATGTGAGGGAATGCCATCTGCAGGCCGATCCAAGCAACGCCATTCGCAATTCAATTCGTCAGTTTGCCGAAGATCATGAGTATTCTTTTTTTGATCTCAGGGAACAAAGTGGATTGTTGCGGAACTTAATAATCCGTACCACCTCGACCGATGAGACTATGGTCATCCTGTCGTTTTACGATGATGATAAAAACTGTCGGGAGGCTATACTTAATCACATTTTGGAAGAGTTTCCAGCGATTACTTCACTCAATTATGTGGTCAACAAAAAGCGCAACGATACGATTTTGGATCAGGAGATTGTTTGCTTTGCCGGACGCGATCACATCCGGGAGGAAATGGAGGGACTTCAGTTTATCATAGGACCAAAATCATTCTACCAGACCAATTCTCAACAGGCCCATGAACTGTATAAGGTGACTCGAGAATTCGCTGGTCTTTCAGGTACTGAAACCGTGTATGATTTATATACGGGTACCGGTACGATTGCCAATTTTCTGGCCCGAAGTGTGAAGCACATTATCGGAATTGAAACGGTTCCTGAAGCCATAGCCGATGCCAAAAAGAATGCCGAGAACAATGGGATCAAAAATGCCAGCTTCCTGGTAGGCGATATGAAAGATGTGTTCAATGCCGATTTGTTTACTGAATATGGCCTGCCGGATGTCGTCGTGCTTGATCCACCCAGAGCCGGGATTCATCAGAATGTCGTAGATGTTTTATTGGCTGCTGAACCTGGCAAGATCGTATACGTGTCATGCAATCCGGCGACCCAGGCAAGAGATATCCTGTTATTGAGTCAAAAATACGAGGTGGTCAAGGCCCAACCGGTCGACATGTTTCCACATACCCACCATGTTGAAAATGTCAGTTTATTAATTAAGAAATAGTCCCATAGTCGTTCCCACCCAAGTGGGGTCCCACTGGAATCAAGTAAAAAAAAAGTTCATGAGTTCATTCTCCAAAGTCATCCGAAAATTCCCCTCCGCCTTTTGGTGGGCCAATACCATGGAATTGTTTGAGCGTTGGGCCTGGTATGGTATGTTTATTCCACTAGCTCTCTATCTGACCGGTTCAACCGACACGGGAGCGCTGGGATTTAGCCAGGTTGAAAAAGGTACCTTAATGGGAACCGTGGTCGCCATCTTGTATTTCCTGCCCACTTTTACCGGTGCTATCGCCGATAAGTTCGGGTATAAAAAAACACTGATTGTCGCCTACATCATTCTGGCTTCTGGATACTATGTCATGGGGCAGGTAAGCTCGTATTCCCTGGTTTTTGTCGTGTTTTTATGGGTGGCCCTTGGAGCCGGTCTGTTTAAACCCGTTGTACAGGCAACAGTTGGGAAAACCACCGATGAGGAAACATCCTCAATAGGGTTTGGAATATTCTACATGATTGTGAATGTGGGCGCATTTATCGGGCCTATTGTAGCATCAGTACTTCGTGGATTTGACTGGTCTTATGTTTTCACGATGTCTGCCGTAGCCATACTGATTAATCTGGTGATCCTTATTTTATTCTTCAAAGAACCCCCTCGCGAAAAAAATACTGAGCCATTAGGCAAAGCATTGATAACAGTAGCCAAGAATATCTTTACAGCTCTGAGCGATCGGAAATTACTGTTGTTTCTGATCATTATTATCGGTTTCTGGACTATGTATAACCAGTTGTTTTATACTTTACCGGTTTTCATCGATCAATGGGTGCATACTGGAGCCATGTACGACTCCATCAACGAGTTTTGGCCTTGGATGGCAAATGCATTAGATACCCAGAAAGTCGGTGCTGTGGCTTCTGATTTGATTATTAATCTGGATGCATTATTTATTGTTTTACTGCAGATTGTTGTCTCTACTATTGTAATGCGATACAAACCTCTGAATGCCATGATCGTTGGCATCCTGATCTGCTCCATAGGGATCTCACTGACCTTATTTACGCAGAATCCCTTCTTTCTGATTTTGTCAATATTCATTTTTGCGGTTGGTGAAATGTCCTCCTCTCCGAAAACATCAGAGTATATAGCTCGTATTGCACCAAAGGATAAGGTAGCCTTGTACATGGGTTGCTCGTTCATCCCATACGCCGGTGGAAACTTCTTCGCCGGACAAATATCAGGCGGGGTGTACCAGCGTATGTCAGATAAAGTAAGTTTGCTTGAAAAAGAAGTAGCGACTCGGGGCCTCGACATCCCGGCAATATCTGATAGCTTTACCCAGAACGATTATTTCTCCCGGGCCGGCGAGCTGATGGGCATGAACCAACTCCAACTAACCGATTACTTGTGGCAAACCCATAATCCAATGAAAATCTGGATAGTCGTTTTCGGCATCGGAGCCGCTACTGTACTGCTTCTTTGGCTATACGATAAATTGCTCCTCAAGAGTTAAAGGCTTGAGACTCATGCCTTGTACTCTTTCTCAAGCCACAAGCCCTAAGCCGTACGCCTTGATATGGTTATTGTTTTTGGAAGATTTTGTTCAGATCCCTGTAGCCATTCTTGTTCTGGTACCAGTCGTTTTTGCTTATTCCGCTGGTTTCTGCCCATTCG
>CAYUGX010000130.1:0-12686 GCA_964444375.1 uncultured Porphyromonadaceae bacterium
ATAGTCTGGGAAATGTTGTTGAAGGTTTTCGAGTACGTAGTGGATATCCCGCACGTAATCGTCGTACTGTTTGCCGGCGTACCAGTTGACCGGTTTTTTAGGCTCACCTTCAGTCCAGGATGGGGTGCTGTCTTGGTACCCTGCATAGGTCATACCATCGAAGGTAAAGCGTTGGCTGCCTGGGGGGAGTATATCCCAGCCAAGGCTTCTATTACCCTGCGAAGCTTTGATAATCAGAACCATTTCATCATGATAATCACCCATAAGGTGTCCGAACTGAAGTTCGGGTCCAATGTGCCGGTATTCATCTAACGGCTGTAGCCAATGTTGTCGGTGTCCGACAGTCGTCTGCACATACCAAACATCTTGTCTTTCAATCCAACTGCCCGTATGGTCAATCAGGTGGGTGAATTTACCTTCTTTTAGCGTCAGGTAGGATAAAGTTCCTTTTACGGTATCCGGATTAATCCGGCCAAATCCGATCATGTTTGATTGCCCCATCATGATATACACTTTGACAGGCTTTTCTATGGCGATCACGCCGATGGGATGGACATTAAGCAACAGCCATGAAAATAGAAGCATCCGAAAAATGCCGATCCTATTTACAGAAATTGATTTACTATGACTCATGCATAAATCGTTGTTTACGTTTATTGAACCTAATCTCGACTCGGTACCGGACAGTAAGACAAAGTACTGTTTTTTGCCTAAAACTCAGTCTGACTTCTTTGTTCTGGTTCGTTAGTGCTTGGAAAACCGAGAGAGGTATGATTGTAATGAAGGGGGAGTATAAATAAGTCCCTCCATAATAAGGGAGGGGTTGGGGTGGGTCAACAGTTCCAATACGTGCAAATCAAGCGAGAACAGAATTTATTCCCTAACTTTAAGGGAATCAATCAAACTGCATGGCCATGAAAACCCAAAACCTAATCATTCTGGCAATAGCCTTGCCTCTAATTCTCAATTATTCGTCTTGTTTCGCCCAGGATACGCTTAAAGTTTCAGGGGAAATAACTGGAACCGAAATTTGGAACAATATTGTTCATGTAACAAGTTCGGTTACGATAGGAGAGAACGCTGAGGTCATTGTGGAGCCCGGGACGCGTATTTTGGTGAAATCCGATAGGGATTACAAATCGTTTAAAAAAGGGGCCATATTCATTGATGGAGGAAGGATGGAGGCTATTGGAGATTCGCAGAATATGATCTGGTTTACTTCGGATCATCCCGATCCCATAAACGGGGATTGGGGAGGAATCCAGATCTCACGTGATTCGACAAGTGTTTTTAAATACTGCATTTTCGAATTTGCTGAACTGGGAATCGGTCAGTATCACAGTAAAGTAGACATCTCTTATTCGATTGTCAGGTGGAATAACAGTGAGGGGATTTACGCAGAAAACTCAACCGCAACTTTCTCATTCAACAGACTCTATAAAAATGCCTACCATGAAATAGCTTTGGAAAACAATAACGTGGATATGAAGATCCTTTCGAATGAGTTTGGTCCGCAAAATAGACCCATAAATTTCCAGACTTCCGATGGCTTGTTTCGTCATAACTACGTTCACGATTACACCGGGGAACCAGTCATAGAGGTTACCCTGGGTTCAACCCTGGTTGCCGACAGCAACCTTTTCCTGAATTGTCCCCGCCCTATTTTTGTTACAGAACCTGATGGCCAGGTCGATACCACTTTCGGTAACGATTATACTGGTGCCTATGTCATACCGCCAGATCTGGGCTTTCCGGATACCATTTTACACGACCCCGGTTATGTTCCAGGTGATTTGAACGATCGGTATCCCTATGTCTATGATCTGGAAGATGAAACCCGGAAAACGGTCAGCAGATATGGAGCCGGATTGGGTTTTGGCTGGGCAATGTGTGTAGCTGATGGCGCAGTATGGCGCCATGATACTGAGTATCTTTACAAAATTGACACCGCAACAGGAAATTATCAACAATATCCCAATGACCAAACGATCCAGGGACCAGGTGGATTGACTTACGACGGAACCTACTTTTGGTCTTATGACCGAAATCCGCCTCATCATATCCATCAATTCAACCTGGTTAATGGGGCCGTTAATATCATCTCTTCATTTCCGGCTCCTGAGAGTACTATTGATCGTGCACTGGGATTAACCACCGACAGCACCTACCTTTATCAAATGAGTGTTAACCAGCCGATTATCTATAAGATCAGTAAAAGTGGAAATGTGGAAGGAACGATAACCCTTTCAGAACAATTCGCCGACCTGGTCGTATGGACCGGTGATGGTTTTATCGGAACCGGGGGAGAATACGGATGGGGCAAATGGTCTGCAACTGGAGAATACATCGGTTCGGCTTACCCGGTTGCACATGGTTGCTGGGCCATGGATTTTGATGGTGAATTTGCCTGGTCAATGAATAAAACCTGTGAGATTTGGAATGATGCCAAAATCTTTAAAACAAAAATTAAAAATTGGTTGAATACCACTTCTGTTGTCAAATTCGACCAGGAAGACTGGCAACCTCCGACCATCTACCCCGTTCCGGTCGGCAACATCCTAAACATTCGCCTCAATTCAGATCCAAGAATGACTTGTAGGATCCTGTCACTGGATGGCAAAATGGTTTTCCCAACAAGGCTAATTGAAAGCCAGGCGGGTGCGTTCAATCTATCTCATCTGCCAGAAGGTGTTTATTTCATCGAGTTTACTTCAGGATCAAAGCGGCATCTAAAGCGCTTCATCAAGCTATAGCTTGTGGTAGAGAAATTGGCATAAATCACCTACTCTTGTCCAATGCAATACAGGGTATTCGTGCCCCGTATGAGCAATTTGTCTTGAACCAACACGGGTGAAGCCACAAAATTGTCTTCGAAATGAGTTTGGGTGATAACCTCTATTCCACTATCGGTGAGTTCACAAACATAAAAGGATCCTTCATCGCTGCACATATACAGCATGTTTTCAGCCAGGGTTGGGGAGCTATAGAACAAGCCTTTGATGTCTGGTAATTTGGTTTGCCATAGTTCTTCACCCGTCCGAATATCCAGGCACCAGAATTTGCCACCAAAACCCAGGACATACACTTTGCCGTTTTTAACAACCGGAGTAGCCACATCGGTGCCCATCCCGCTTTTTTCACAAAGCCAGTCTTTCTCAGTCAGGTCACCTTCAACGTCAATTTTTACACCTGCCATGTGCCTGCCTCGTCCATACGGTACCACAACAATACCTTCTGAAGTGACCGCTGAAGCGATTGTGCGCCAGTATTGTTTTTGTCCGGGGTTGAAACCACTGTACGACCATTTTAGTTCTCCCGTTTTGGCATCATGAGCGGTGAGGTGATCAGCTCCCCATACCACAATTGTGGTTTTATTACCTTCTTTGATAACCAAAGGAGTGGTGTAGCTTTGTGCAGTTTCTCTATTGCATTCGTAAGTTCTGTCGACTTTCCAGGCAACTTTACCGGTGGATTGATTTAGCGCAAGCAAATAAGACTGACCCTCATGCATAATGGCAACAACGACATTCCCTTCGGCCAGAACAGGGCTTGTCCCGAAATCCCACCAAAAGGTTAGGTCCCCATAAGTATCCTGAAGGTTGGTTTTCCAAAGTACATTTCCGTCAATGTCAAGGGCGGCCAGCGTTGTGCTTTTAAAAAGAACAAATATTCGCTCACCATCGGTTATTGCTGAGGGGTTACTTCCTGTTCCCCGGGTATGCTTACCCTGACTTTGCTTACCAAGTTTGACTTCCCAAATTTGATTCCCTTCCCAGTCAAAGCAGAGTACTCCATCCTCACCTTCTTCTCCATCACCTATACCTGAAGTTAGAATAATCCGATCTTTCCAGACAATCGGAGTTGATCCTCCAGCTCCGGGCAACTCTATCTTCCATAGTAAACCATCTTCAGAAGAGAATACGGTGGGGTAGTTTCCCTGATCGGCTACACCGACGGCACCAGGACCGCGCCATTGCGACCAGTTTTGTGCCTGCAAGGTTGGCGTCAGGAGCAGTAAGGCGAAACAGACTGTGATTGTGCATTTAAGGATGGATTTCATATCTTATCTAAGTTTAGCATAAATGTAATAAATAGGAATCAATCTGTTATAATGATGCAAACCAACAAGTTTTCTTTCTATTTACTTTGTTTTGTTTTAGGCTTTTTTCCTATTTCCCTTTTTGGACAGATATCCATCCAGGAATTCGGAGTATTGAGTTCAAATGATCCGAAGGAAAACAGGATTAACCTACAAAAAGCAATCGATTGGGCCAGTCAGTCAGGGGCAGCCTTGTATGTCGAGCCTTCATCAGATCCCTATCCTATAGGAAGTGGCCTGGTCTTAAGACCTAATGTGTCTTTGCTTGGAGTACATGGTCCTACCCCAAGAGGAACCGTCCATGCTGATCAAAAGCAGCCAGTTGGAAGTGTTTTTGCCATAACCGATTCAGAAAATGCATTCATCACTGTTGAAACAGGCACACAAATCAAGGGCATTCAATTCTGGTACCCAGAACAGAGTTTGCGTGATCCAGATAGCATCGTACAGTATCCACCTACGATAAGAGTTTCTCAAACATCACAGGCCCAAGGGATTTTTCTATCGTGCTTAACTTTCTACGGTGAGTATCTAGCTTTTGATTTTAATGCGAATCCCAAGTATCCCTGTGAATTAATGGTTTTCGAACATTGTTATGGTTATCCCTTAAGTGGTGAGTTTATTCGGATAGATTATTGCTATGATATCCCAAGAATATTGCACTGTCATGTCAACCCGGCTATCCAACGGTTTATCGGGGGACAGGTGCACCGGGATGTTGTCGATGAGGTAGTCAAACAAAAGTCATTTGCTTATGCCATTAACCATACAGATAATGCGCAGCTCATTGACTTATTCACCTTTGGAACCTATGGCGGGATTTTATTGGGGGGAGATTCATACGGACAACTGACCAACTTCAACTTTGATTGTGTTGCTGTTGGGATCCACAAAAAGGGAAACAACACGAAGAATCGAAACTGGCAAATTGCCCAGGGTTCGATCATCGCAAATACTGGAGAGCCTGTTGAAAACATCCACCCCATCATCATTGAAGGACAAGGCCATACATCCCTTGTTAATGTGGAGGCTTTCTCGGGAGGAAATGGTGCATTGACCACGGTACCCATGTCATGGGATTATATGCTGGTCAAAGGAGACCAGAAGCTAAGCATCTCTATTTTTGGAGCTCGCATGAGGAATTATGCAGCTGATCAACCCTTGACCATAAAAAATAAGCAGGCTATTGTTCAGGCCTTCGGCTGTATAGACAAAAATGAAGAAGTTTTCGAGATTGGCAGGTAATGATGCAATCTAAACAGTACAATAATGAATCAACCCAGAAGAGCTTTCATAAAACAATCGGCCTTGACGGCATCGTTGATATCAATCAGCCCAACAGTGGTTTTTACTCAAAGAATCAATGAAATGCATAATCCGATTGTAAAGCAATTAAGCAGCTTAAATGACGAAAAAGTAAAGATGTATCTGTCCAGGCAGCTGGATCAACGGGGTGATCGATGGGATGGTGGGGTAATGAATGAGTATGATCTGCTTAATGCGCATTCAACCAGTGATTTCCTGATGGTGCTTGGTTCTTCATATGCCTCTCCATTCTCAACATTCTACCTTTCTGAGAACCTGGTTCATCCAATGGAGAAAGCAATAAACTGCCTGTTGAATGTTCAGTATGAGGACGGAACCATCGATCTTCATTCAACAAACTTTCATTCAACACCTGATACGGCTTTTATTGTTAATTATCTGAGTCCGGTTTATGTGATACTCAATCGTTTGAAGCGTCCAGAATTAGGTCTCTTACTTGATAAAATGGGTCAATTTTTCCTGGTTTCAGGAAAGTGCCTTCTGGTTGGAGGGATACATACACCAAACCATCGCTGGGTGGTGAGCTCGGCTTTGGCCAGACTCCACTCTTTTTTCCCTTCAGAGAAGTATATCAAGCGATTGGATGAGTGGTTGGCTGAAGGGATCGATATGGATCACGATGGTCAGTATACCGAGAAAAGTGTGAGTATTTATTCCCCTACCTGTGATGACATGTTCCTCACCATGGGACGATTGCTAAACAGGCCCGAATTGCATGAAGTAGTGCGGAAAAACCTTGACATGACCTTCTATTATATCCAACCCGGTGGAGAGGTGCTCACTGATGCTTCTGGCAGGCAGGATGCCGCCAGAACTGGCTATGTCAATCGCTACTATTATTCGTACCGGTATTTTGCCGAGGTCGACAGTAATCCAGAGTATGCTGCGGTTTGTGAGTTGATTGAAAACGAGATGCCCGAGAGAATTGTTAGTCAGCTTCCAAAACTGCTTGAGCTTCCAGAATTGTGGGAGGAGTTGATATCACCGACAAAAATACGCCACAATTACTTCAAAAGATTTACGTATTCAGGTGTGTTCAGGATCAGAAGGGGAAATACAGATATCTCAATTATAGAGAAAAACCCAACGTTCCTTTCATTCATCAAAGGTAAAGCTGTCATGCAGTCGATGCGACTGGCAGCCTCATTTTTTGGTAGCCGAGGCCAGTTTATGTCGCAAAAAGCAGAGTATGCTGGTAATAGGGTAATACTTTCAGCGATCAGGGAGCATGGTTATTTTCAGCCAGTAGCGGAGGAAGATCGAGCAGAGGACGGGAACTGGCACAACATGCCCTGGGGAATCAGGGAGTTGAGTGAAGCTCAACGACTGGTGTATCAAGTCGTCATCACAGAAACCGATGGAAAGGTCAGTGTTGATATCAAGATTGATGGCACCGATCATGTTCCGGTTTCTTGCGAAATGAGCTTTAGGGCGGGAGGCAAATTTTCTGGTGTAACTGAAGACAAGAACTTGAAAGAGGCCTATTTTCTTGAAAGTGGAATGGGTGAATACAAACAGGGTGATGATACGATCAAATTTGGCCCTGGCACCACCAGCCACAAATGGGCCCAGATGCGCGGTATGTTAGAAAAACAAGAAGGGAATAGTGTTTATATAACTGGATTTACACCCTTCAGGCATACCATTGAATTAGCCTAGAATTATTAACAGATGGGGATTATGAGGCCGGTGAGTTTCTATTAGCTTTAAAATGAGCCTAATTAAGGAATATCACCAAGGAGATGTACTATTCTTTTTACTAAATTGTAGCTCATTGTTAAGAAAAATTAAAGCAGTGGAGTAAGTTTCACAGTAAATTAAAAGTAAACAAGTGAGACCTAAACTGGACCTAGAAGGTATTGTCGCATTGATCCTCATAGTGTTATTTACCAATGGATGTTATCGAGAAAAACCAATTCCTGGTTATATCCCGCTGGAAACTCCGGATTGGAGTGAAGCTTCACACGGAGGGGATTCTAAGCCGGACTATGTCAAGATATTCCCTTTTGAAAAGGTTCAGAGGATTGATTTAGTGATCAATCCAGAAGATTGGAGGTCTTTGTGGAAAGCCTTGGAAAGCAAGATGGGACCTTTCGGAGAATCAAGACCAGGAATGCTCGAAGGTGTCGAACATTCTTACATTCCTGTTGATTTTTATTATGAAGGGAAGCAATGGTACAAAGTTGGGATCCGACCTAAAGGAAACTCTTCCCTCAAACGAAGTTGGGAACTTGGAATTGTGAAACTTCCTTTCAAACAGGATTTTGATCAGTATGAAGATAGATTCACTAATATTCATGATCAACGGTTTTATGGATTTGAACAATTGTCCTTGAAGAATGGTTTTTCAGATCCTTCTTTTATTCGAGAGAAAGTTACAGATGAACTATTTGCTGAAGCAGGGCTTCCTTCAGTAAAAGCAGCATATTATCAGATGTATATCGATTATGGTGAAGGTTTGAATTATTTCGGATTGTATACCCTTGTCGAAGATGTGGATGATACCTTCATTTCCAACAATTTTTATGAGCATAACGGCAATTTATATAAGCCAGAAGGAGAAGGAGCTAGTTTCAGTAAGCAGGGCTTTACTACGCAGGATTTTGAAATACATCAGGTATCAGGGTTAGCTGATTATGCGGATGTAAAGAATTTGCACAGCATTTTACATTCTGGCACTCGACATACTAATCCTGTAAAATGGAGAAATGAATTGGATCAGGTTTTTGATACTGAAATATTCATCAGATGGCTTGCCTGCAATACAACTGTCCAGAACTGGGATGCCTATGGAACAATCGGACACAACTACTATTTATATAATAATCCATTAGGCGATAAACTTGTATGGATTCATTGGGATAATAATGCAGCATTGGAGCCCTACAAAGAAACCAGAATACCCATTGAATTCAACTTTGAAACAGTAACCAACAGTTGGCCACTGATTCGATTTCTGATGGATGATCCTGTATATTCCGCTACGTTTAAAACTGAAGTTAAACGGTTAATTGAAAACTACTTCTACCCTGAAAGATTCATACCGATCTTGAGAAAGAACCTGGATATGGTGGCACCCTATGTGATTGGTAAAGATGGAGAATCGAAACCATTCACCCATCTGAACTCGCCCGAAGAATTTATTGAAGAAAGAGCGAAAATTCGTGATTTTGCAGTTCATCGATATAAGAAGGCAAAAGCTTTCCTGGATAGATAGTAGGCAAAGATGGCTTTATTGAAAAGTTTTATTTGCTTTCTATTGAATCGTAATTAGGATGATTCGGGCCGTAATGAATACTTGAGTCCTGTATCACAAGCTGTCCGTTTAGCACCCATTTTTCACCTCGTTCTTCAAGATGGCTTATCATATTTCTCCTCCATTCTTCGATAAGATTTTGGGGTGGATTTTGAAGATTGGTTATATCGTTTAATTCCTTTGGATCATCCCTCAAATCAAATAGCTGTTCTTCGCCGGTCAGGGTGAAATAGATGTATTTATACCTGGAATCAGTTAGAGCTACCCAGGCGTTATCTGGCTCATAGATCTGCGAATGCTCCAGATCCAGCATGTCTCTCCATTCTTCTCCTCTGAGGACATTTAACATACTTGAGCCATCCATTGCATCAGGTATTTCGAAGCCAGCGGCATCTAGAAATGTCGGAAAAATATCCCTGAGCTCAACCAGTTCATTGCTGTATATGCCCCGTTTAGCTGAAACTTTGAGGTTTTCCGGCCATCTCATGATCATTGGGATATTGACTGATCCTTCGTAAGGACGACATTTTCGCCATAGGTGATGATCTCCCATCATATCACCGTGATCAGAAGTGTACAAAATCAAGGTATTGTTATACTGGTTTTGGGCTTTGAGGGTTTTAAGCAGCCTTCCAATCTGTTCATCAACATGTGAAATACTTGCGTAATATGCATGTCTGGAAGAAATGATCTCATGATTTGGAAATGCGCCGTTAGTAGCGCTGGGTGATTGTTCAAGAGAGCCAGTGTTTTGTCCATACTTTGCCATAGCCCATGCTCCAACTTCAGGTAAATCAATGGATGAGCTGTTGTAATAATCTGACCACTTATCAGGAGGGTCAAAAGGAGGATGCGGTCGTTTAAAAGATACCTTTAGCAACCAAGGCTCATCTGCTTCATAGCTTTCAAGAAACTCAATAGCTATATCTGCTGTCCATACAGTAGGATGGGCTTTCTCTTCAAAAGGAAAGATTCTTCCTCCCCGGTGATCGGTGTAACCTAATCCGGATGCATTCAGATCCTTACCTGGATAGTTATTTTCGAACCAGATCGTATAATCGCATTTTTCCTGGTTTCCTAATGCCGTATACCAGGCTTCCTCCAGCACAACTGTCTGGTATCCATGTTTCTCCCTCATCGGTGTGAAATGATTTTTTCCAACAGCGTAGGTCATGTATCCATTTTCAAAAAAGATTGCTGGCCCTTCAAGCGGATAATCAGGTATTGGCCTATATCCCAGCTGACCGCTTGCCCATGGGCTCATACCAGTAAGGATGGCAGTTCTTGCGGGAAGGCAGGACGGCACAGAACTATACGCCCGGGAAAATAAGACACCTTCTGCTGCCAGCTTGTCGAGGTTGGGTGTGTAAACAACAGGATGTCCTGCCGCAGCAATGGCATCACCGCGGTGCTGATCACTAATTATAAAAAGGATGTTTGGCTTAATTACCTGTTGATCTCTATTGCATGAAATCCAACTTAATAAAATCAGCAGAATAAAATGTATCACGACATACTTACTATAGCTGAAATTCATTGGTCATTTTTTTGTGGTGTTCAATAGTAAATAATCAATATGTTTTTGCAGATACCTGCAAGATACCTAAATGTGTATAGAACTGTAATGAAAATTTTCTTGTACAGTATTTATTCATTAAAGATCTTACTGCGCTCAATTACCGTTTTGGAGTCAAGTGTGCAAATCTCTTCTAGAGAGAAACCTTGTTTGATACATTCTTCAATGATTCGATATCCTACATAATAACCGGTCTTTTGAACAAAACCCTCAGGGGGCTTGGCAAAGCTTCCATCTGCGATGTACCTGATAAGCATTCTTTCAGATGAGTCATTTAACTCAAGTTTGATAGAATCCTTAATTAATTGTTCATTGTCATTGCACCACCGGAAGGACTCTGGAGGCATAAATGGGATGGAGTTTTCAGTTTGAATATCATGAAGAATCATATTGGTGAGGTATACGGCCATCCCTTCTGATACCAGCTCCCGGCCAAGGCTTACATCTTCTTGAGGTCTTCTGTCAAAATGCAAAACATGGGCATATTCATGGGCCATGATCTTATCAACATCATCCTTATTGATCCACATGGAGATATAAATGGTGTTTTTATGATCTTCAGGGTTCACAAAACAACTTCCATAAGGAAGAAAAAAGCACAAATCCACCACTTTAGAAGTTAATGGTTTTAAGATCGTATGTGAATGGCTTATGATCGAATCATACAAATAGTGCAACTTCTCATCGGTGTATTGATGTAGAACATTTTCAAAATCCTCCCTTTTGTAATTTCTTATTGTTTCAGGGAATGTAGCCGAGTCAATAACTCCCCACTCTTGCTGGCGGCGATGTACCTCCGATACCTCAGGATAAGCCTCAAGTAAAAGCTTGTTGTAGGCGTCTATGCTTCTGTCTGAATGTAGGAAGTCTTCAAACGCTTTATAGGCTAAAATAATTCTGCCCTTGTCTTTATTGATGATATAGTTTTGTCCAATATCAGTTCTTTTGCAAGTCGACAGGCTAATCAAAAGCAGTAAAACCACAAAGAAGTACAACTGATGTTTCATGGTAGGTTCAGGTTTTTATTGGTTAATTAAAGTCAATTATTTTTCGCTATTAAGACGTATAAACCAATGAAGTGTGACAATTCATGCAACGAACGATATTCTGAAATCTTTGTGTTAACTTCAGGGGTCTAAAATCCACCCAAATGAAAATGAGCAAGTTTTTTCTCTTAGCTCTAAGTTTATTACTGATTTCATCGAGCGTCAGCCTTTCACAAAAAACAGTTGATCAAGACCAGATTGACAAAATCTTTAAACCATGGGATAAGGATAACTCTCCTGGAGTGGCTGTGGGAATCGTAGAAAAAGGCGAGCTAATTTTTGCAAAAGGCTATGGTATGTCTAATCTGGAGCACAATATACCCATCAAACCCAATTCCGTTTTTGATATTGCCTCAGTATCCAAGCAGTTTTGTGGTATGGCAATCGGCATCCTAATCCAGGAGGGCAAGCTGACTGAAGAGGATGATATCAGGAAATACCTGCCAGATTTCCCTGAATATGGAAAACCTATTACGGTTGGTAACTTGCTCCATCACACCAGTGGGATTCGTGACTGGCCTACCTTGCTTTTAGCCGCTGGTTTTCAGTTCGATGATGTAATTAGTTTCGATCATTTGGTCAATATAATTTATAACCAAAAGGAGTTGAGTTTTGAAACGGGCAGCGAATCTGTCTATTCCAACAGCAACTACACCCTCCTGGTGAGAATTCTTGAGGTGATTACAGGTGACGGCTTCGATATGTGGTGCAGGCAGAATTTGTTTCAACCTCTGGACATGAATGACACACATTTTCACCTTGATCATAGAAGGATTGTCAAAAACCGGGTTGATTCCTACACGCCGATTGGAGGTAATCTGTTTATGCGAAATGCCAATAATCTCTGTGCCGTAGGTTCAAGCTCTCTTTACACTACTATTGAGGACCTGGCAAAATGGGTAGGAAATTTTAAGACTGGTAAAGTAGGGGGGAAGAACGTTATTAAAATGATGACCCAAGCGTCAAGTTTGGAAAATGGTGAACCAGTAAATTATGGTTTTGGTATAGGAATCGGAAAGTGGAAAGGCCGAGACCTATGGTCTCACTCAGGTGGCTGGGCCGGATTTCGTACCATATTAAGCTATTTTCCAGAGGAAGATTTTGGAATCATAGTATTGTCAAATCTAGCCAGTGTAGCTCCGGATCAACTTGCAGGTCGAATAGCAGATCTCTATTTCCTGGATGAAATAGAAACACATGAAGAGGAGGCAGAGATTACTGAGGAAGCATTTGATCGTTTCAAGGAGTGTGAATTTAATCCTTCTCGATTCGAAGCGTATATGGGAGAATTTGAGTTGGTTAATGCTCCGGGATTCATTATTGAATATACGATGGCTGACGGGAAGTTTTATACACAGGCAACGGGACAACAAAAATTTCAAA
>CAYUGX010000131.1:0-2035 GCA_964444375.1 uncultured Porphyromonadaceae bacterium
CTAATGCCTTTGCACTCAGAAAATGTGTTTGTTTTGCGTTTTCACATTTGGCACTCTTCTGTGTTCTGTTTTATCTTTAATCGCATCCAGCATATTTCTTACATCTTGGTGCCTCGCGATCTATGGTGCAATGTCGCTTCATTCGTGGGTGCAACCACCATCAGTGTGCATGAAATCGGATACGAAAACCGGCCACCCAGTGATGAAGAGTTAGAAAACATGAGGCAACTTGTCAGACAAGCCATGGAAGAAGGAGCAGTTGGTTTGGGAGCATCATTAATCTATGCACCTGCCTTTTATGCGTCGACTGACGAATTGATTGAGCTATGTAAAGTGGTCGCTGAATACGATGGACTTTACATCTCGCATCTCAGAAGTGAGGGCAATGCCTTCATCGAGGCATTTGAAGAAATGATGACCATCATGGATGCCTCAGGCGTTCGATCAGAAATTTACCACTTAAAAGCTGCCGGGAAAGAAAACTGGCACAAAATGGATGACATTATCACCCGAATTGAACAGGCCAGAGCCGATGGTCTCGGATTAACCGCAGACATGTATACATACACAGCAGGAGCTACTGGCTTGGATGCCGCCATGCCTCCCTGGGTGCAGGAAGGTGGAGACAAAGCCTGGGCCGAAAGAATGAAAGATCCGGCAGTACGTAAAAAGGTATTGAAAGAAATGGTCACTCCAACTAAAGCGTGGGAAAGCTTATACTTGGCTGCTGGATCACCGGATCGCGTGATTCTGGTCGGCTTTGATGAGGACAGTCTCAAAAATATGACTGGTAAAACCCTGGCTGAAGTGGCAGAGCTACGAGGAAAATCAGCAGAAGAAACACCCATCGACCTGGTCATCGACCACGACGGTGATTTTTCTTGCGTATATTTTCTTATGTCAGAAGAAAATGTCAAGAAACAGATTGCCTTGCCCTGGGTCAGCTTTTGTTCAGATTCAGAATCTAGTGCACCCGAAGGTGTATTCTTGAAATCATCAACACACCCAAGAGCCTATGGCAATTTCGCCCGACTCTTTGCCAAATATGTTCGCGATGAACAGGTAATCACTCTCGAAGAAGCCGTACGTAAACTCACCAGCTTACCCGCCCAAAATCTCAGACTACACAAAAGAGGATTAATGCAACCCGGGTATTACGCCGACCTGGCCATCTTCGATCCCAAAACAATACAAGATCATGCCACCTTTGAAGAGCCAAAGCAATTTGCCACCGGCATGGTACATGTTTTTGTGAATGGCGTTCAAGTGTTAAAGAATGGTGAGCATACCGGGAGGATGGCGGGGAGGTTTGTAAAAAGAAGTAAGAGTGAGAGTAAGAGTAAGTGAAAGAATAGGAGTAGGATAAAGATTATTATTTTTTTGGTGTTTTTTCCATTTATTGCTCTCAGGGGCATATATATCAAAAAACACCATTTATGAATAAACTTCAAATACGACTGATTCGTTTTTCAGCTGATATTTTAGTCATTACAGAGAATTTGTCAAAGCGATCTATTTATGTGAGAATTTGCGATCAGATGAATCGGTCAGCAACGGCAATAGGTGCTAATTATTCTGAAGCTCAATCTGCTGCCTCAACAAAGGATTATATAAATAAGGTCAAAATTGCACTCAAGGAGGCTAGAGAGACTGAATACTGGTTAATGGTTTTCAAGACTAAAAACCAAGAAATACCAGGGATTAATCAATTGATTGATGAAGTCGTGCAAATAATTCGCATCCTGACTTCAATATGCAATAAGGCCAGACTAAGATCATCAATATAGTGATAATCTTTATCCTACTCCTATTCTTTCACTTACTCTTACTCTTGCTCTTACTCTTATTTTCACTTTTATGTTTTAGTAAATAGTCAATCAGTACATCCGGATTTTCCAAGCTATGCGGATGATGCCCCACCCCTGGTTTTCGAATCACTTTTATCTTACCACCATGCCTTTTGATCGCTTCGGCAAAGCGATTGGTGTTTTCTCCCATGGGTACTACCTGGTCGGCTTCACCACAGACATGAATC
>CAYUGX010000131.1:2045-12649 GCA_964444375.1 uncultured Porphyromonadaceae bacterium
GGGAATACCTAATTTGGCAATCTTTTCTGCCTGCCGGATGGGATCTCCTGCAAATTTTAGTGAATCAGCCTGTGAATTAATCTGATAGGCTCTTTTAAACCGCTCCCAATCTGATCGACTCCCTTTGCCCTGACCAAAACCACCTGGCCAGCTGAATCCATTCAGCACAGGGGCATCGGCATAAATACCAGCCACTTTATCTGGATTTGCTACGGCCCAATTGTAAATAATCAGGCCACCTCGGCTCATCCCATCCAGAATACAACGTTGGGCTAAGCCGGCTCGTTGCATCAAGGCATAGAATTGATTCCAGCGACGAACCGCTTCGGGATTCCCATATAGGTTTCCGACATCACAATAGACCAAATGATAGCCCTTTTCAAGCAAAGCCAGATCAAACTGCGGTTCGTGTCCCCAGAAGCGAGCACGCCATACCCATTCTTTTCCCTCACTCATCTCATTGGGTAATACGATTTTGCAGTCCATTCCCTGATAGTTGAATGAGGCTCCCTGGAAGCCGTGAAAATCGAACGCATAACCCTCCAGGTTTAGCTTGGCTGCAGCATCAGCCGTATCTTTAGGTTCAATGATTTTTGATGGATGGTAATAATTGACATGGGTGCTATCGAGCCAGTTGTAATGATCATTCAGGCGTTGTTCAAAGAGGTTATAATCTCCTCCAGGGCCCGACCATAAGACCTCAGCCAGTGCAGTAATCCTGGGGAAAATTTGTCGCTGCATGGCATACAACTGACGATCGATGTGAGTCCAAAAATTGGCCTGACCACCCATAACATAATGATAATCTGATGAGTCCAGCTCAGCCGGAATGGGATCGAAGCCATACACCTCTTCTACTGAAGTCGTCCCGTAGGAGTAGTCAAAATAGCAATGAGAAGTAGGTGACATCACTACATGATGGCCCGATTTTGCGGCTGCTATTCCACCACTCACGCCACGCCATGACATCACAGCGGCGTTATCGGCCAGTCCTCCTTCAAGGATTTCATCCCAGCCAATTAGTTTTTTTGACCGCTTTGTCAGCATTTTCTCGACCCGTTGTATAAAATAGCTTTGCAATTCATGGGTATCAGATAGTTTTTCTATCTGCATCCTGTTTTGACACTGCTCACAATTGTCCCAACGAATTTTGGGCGCTTCATCTCCTCCAATATGGATATAGGGAGAAGGAAAAACCTGACAGACTTCATCCAACACGGTTTCAATAAATTGAAATACCGACTCCTTTCCGGCACAAAATATATCAGCCGTTATCCCAGGCCCTGAAAAGAAAGGAAAGATTTCAGTTTTCTCACCTCGACAGCTGAGGCTTGGAAACGCAGCAAATACTTCCGATGAGTGTCCGGGCATTTCAATTTCAGGAACAATAGTTACGTTGCGTTCCAGAGCATATTCAATGAGCTCTTTCATCTCAACCTGAGTGTAATATCCACCATTTTGATTGGTATACCGTGGTGAAAACTGGGCACACTTTTCGGTCAACTCAGGATAGGCTTTTATCTCAAACCTCCATCCCTGATCATCTGTGAGGTGCAGGTGCAACACATTCAACTTATAATAAGCCAGACGGTCAACATACCGGTAGAGTTCTTCAAGAGGAATAAAGGTACGGCTGCAATCCAGCATTAAGCCCCGCCAGGCAAAACGCGGAGCATCTTCTATACTCAAGCGAGGCAAAGAAATACTTGGAGATGAATTCGCTGTAAGTAATTGATCTAATGTAGATAATGCGTTTTGTATACCCGATGTGCTTGATGATGAAATATCGATACCTTTCTTAGTGATATCAAGAGTATAGCCTTCATCCGGCAGGTTAGAATTATAATTAAATACCACATCGGCGTCTTGAACGACCGAAATCAGTGTGATATTATCAGCGTGTTGATTCAATATTTGGCTTAGTCGGGCATAAAGGGTTATGCTATCGCTTATCTGATTGTGAAAAGAAACTGTAAGCTCTCCTTCAACATTCAACTGACCCCTCAATTGCGTAATGGATTGTGGTTTGGGGATCAATGACAGAATACTGTCAGGTTTCTTTTGACAAGCAAATGATAGCAAAAATACAATGACAATACCGAGCTTTAGTTTATTCATGGGTTTCAAATTGAAACGTAAAGATAATTGCTATTTCGGGATTTGTACAGTTTGGGAGGGCACTGATAACTAGTTTAAAATCACTGAACAAAATAGTGCCGATAAACGTATTATGCTAAACTAAAACAATTTATTATGGATTTAGGAAATATCAATTATTTGGCAGTTTTAGTCGGTGGTGTAGCTGCCTTTGCTTTAGGAACCCTCTGGTATACGGCTTTTTTTGGTAAGGTCTGGCAACGTTTGGTTGGCGGCATAGACGAAGAAAAAGCTAAAAAAAGAATGGCTGCCACCATGGTTTTCAGTTTTTTATTGATGACTTTGATGTCATTTGGCATGGCGCTTCTTATTACTGGTCATGCTGACAGCAATGTAGACTGGTTATCTGGTCTGTATCACGGCGCAACCATGGGAGTATTGTTCACAGGTGCCGCTACCGGGATCAATTACTTGTATCAGCAGAAACCATTCAAACTCTGGCTGATTGATGCTTTTTATGTAATCCTGTTTCTATCTGCCCAGGGAGCCATTATTGGCGCATGGCATTAAGATCGATTTTTTTACTTTCTTTAGATCATGCAAACAGTATTAAATCACCAGATCTATAAGAAAGCAGAATCGGCTGAATGGATGGTGTTTGTGCATGGAGCCGGCGGCTCGACAAATACCTGGTTGAAGCAAGTTGTCTTCTTCAAGCAGCATTTTAATTTGCTGCTTTTTGATTTGCGGGATCATGGGTTGTCGAAATTTTCTCACAAGGACAGTCCGGCGAAGTACAATTTTGATTTGATTACTGAAGATATTCTCAAGCTGATTGATCATTTGGGTATACATGAAGCGCATTTCATGTCGGTATCTATGGGCTCACTTTTTGTGAGAAAAATTGAGGAATACCGGCCAGACTTAATTCTTTCAATGGTATTTGCAGGAGGCGTCTTTCAGCTGAGTTTCAAAATGAAATTCCTCATTCGCGCTGGTCGCCTGCTAAGTCGTTTAACTCATTTTAGTCTGCTGTATCGCGTTTACGCCTTTATTTTATTGCCAAAAGAAAACCACCGGGTATCGAGGAGGATTTTTATCCGGGAGGCAAAAAAACTACAACAAAAAGAATTCATGAAATGGTTGAGATTAACCCGAGAGCTAAACCGACAGCTCAGGCTTAGTTTCAACAGGGCAATGCCTGTTCCTGCCCTGGTAATCATGGGATCAGAAGATCACGTATTCTTAAAACCAGCTCGTCAATATGCAAGTAAGTACAGTGAAACGGTATTAAAAGTGATTCAAAAAAGTGGTCATGTTTGTAACATTGAACGAGCTCGGGAGTTCAACGAAGAGGTACTTAAATTTCTGTTTTCTACTCAATATCTCTCGAAGCAAAGTTAGCCAAGGCTATTGACAAGGCTTCTTTGGTTTGCTGCATAATCTGAATCCGCCAGGCAGGGTCTGATGGATAATACATTTCTGTAAATCGTTTTAGCACCCGACGCTGATCTTTGTCTTTCTTAAAGCCATGGTGGCTTCCCTGATTCTCGAGAATCATATTATGAATAGATTTTATTGAACCCATGGTTTTCTGACTATCCAATGTACCGTACTCGAAGGTCATCGGAATGTGCGTTTTTCCAGGATTGAGTTTGGTGATATATCCTGAGAAATCTCCGGTTATCGTATAGAAATCATCGCTATCACCCCAATCAATCTCATAGCCCTCAAAAACTGCCTCAGTGGTAGCCTTGAGCAGTGAATCTTCTATTGGGTTAGGAAAGAAATGCATTTTTCCGCGCTCTCCATACCCTGTATGCAAATCAATATTCATCAAAACTTCATATTTGGCAGCAACCTTTTGTATCAGCATACCCACTTCTATAATTTGGGGTTCAGGTTGTTTACCGCCAAAATACAAGCCTTCGGGATATTCATATTGTCCTTGTAAAACAGCCTGTCTGAGTGCAGACATCCCTGCTTTCAAAATTTCTTTAACTGCAGAAATAACAAAGAAGCGGTTATACAAACTTCGGCTGTTACACGGATCACCCGGATTCAGTAAATCATAGACACTGGTGTAGCCAGTATTGATCGTTTTATATAATTCACGATCAGTCGTTGAATTTCGATTGAGGTCAACATTATTTTCAGTTACCCTTCGTGAGTATTTAAATCCGAAGGGATTCATTCCGTGAATCAGCAACACGCCTGTTTTTTGTAGAAAAGAGTCATCGAGATATTCATCAATGATCAGGTTCATGACTGCATTTCCAACAAATCCTTCAATACCATGAATACCAGATGAGACTATTAATAACTTATTTGCAGACTGTTGAGCTGGGATATAGCAATAGTCAACTGTCAAATCATCATCGACCTCACTAGGTACGTGGATGGAACCCACATCCACTTTGTTGAACTTGGCTTGAAGTGTTTGAGCCTCTTGCCTGAAATCCTGCCTGCAATCTTCATAATTATCCTCAAACAGGGCCAACCATTGGTCTTTTTCAGCTTCATTTTGGGCTCCAAGAAAACAAGCAATTACCCAAAAAATGGAGAGTGTCGTAACGATTCTCATGATTAAATTGATTTAGTTAGATGGAAACTGTTGTATAATACGCCGGTAGGCTTCAGATCCTTTACGCATTGTGCGTTGCTGGGTTTCAAAATCTACTTCATATAAGCCGAATTTCATATCATAGCCTGATGACCACTCGAAATTGTCCATAAGCGACCAATAATAATAACCCTGAATGGCAATACCTTCTTTTCTGGCTGATGATAAAGCGTACAAATACCGCTTAATATACTCTTCGCGATACTGATCAGTTGCATCAGCTACTCCGTTTTCAGTAACAATAATCGGAACATCAAGTTCAGCCAATCGCTTCGCTGCTCGGTAAAAGCCCTCAGGATACTGACTGTACTCCATATCGGTTGGGATTTCATCCGGCAGGGGATTATTTTCAAAAGCTTTATCGAGATCAAAACGGAATTTCAAATTGTAATGCGAGTAATAATTCAATCCTATGAAATCTATGGAATTAACGGCAGCTGGATTCTGATCTTTGTGTCGTGCCATGGTTGGTAACACATATTTGAACTTGCCTGTTTCAATAAAACGCAATGCTGTTTCATTAAAGACTTTATTCACCATTGAGCTAAAAATCCAGTCGGCCAGATTCCATTTATTATATGGATCAATAAATGTCATGTTTTTAACCAATCCAACCCTCAAATCAGTGCCACCTGGTAATTCTTTTATTGCATGATAGGCCTGCACATGGGCTTCAAGCAAATTCCGAAGTACCTGACCTGCTAATTCCGGATCATTGACACCCGGTGGATTGATCCCATTAAAATACCCCTCGGCGACATAAACACTGGGTTCATTGATCGTACACCATTTTTTTACTTTGCCCGAAAACAACGGTACCACATATTCAACAAATTCAATGAAATCAGACACATTCTCGGCTTTCTCAAAAGCTCCTTTTTGTTCAAACCATATGGGGTTTGAGAAATGGTGTAAAGTGATCATCGGTTCAATACCTGCTGATATAAGTGAATCACAGACCTGCTGATAATGTACAATAGCCCCCTCATCATACACATCTGGTGAGGGTTCAATCCGGCTCCACTCAATGGAAAATCGATACCCTCCCACTCCCAGGTTTTTCATCAGTTGAATGTCTTCAGGGTAGAGATCCCAGTGATTGCATGCCAGGCCTGCACGCTGACCATCTTTGATTCGTGGTTCTCCAAGTTCATCTTTTGCCGATTCCCACAGGTACCATTGGTTGTTGGTATTATTCCCTTCAACCTGATGGGCTGCGGCAGCCACTCCCCAGGTAAAATCCCCAGCAAAATCAATATCATTGGTATCAATCTTATCCCAATTCCATTTGGTTTGAGGACTATTCCACTGGAATAACAGAACAGCTATTAAATAGAGCAGCAATAATTTGCCCAGAATTAATGACCAGGACTGACTAGACCGGTTTTTATTTTGCATAGCTATGTGGTTTGTTTTGGGTCTTAGGTAATAAATATACGAAAACCGTTTTTTATTGCTTTGCTGAATCCTGCAATTATTCGCCTCATTAACCGTACCTTCGTCCGCTAAACGGATAAGTAAAAAATAATGAAAATTGAAACGAACTCGGTTGTCAGCATCCATTATACCTTAAAAGCTGAAGACGGACAAATTCTGGATAGCTCAGAAGGCAAGGATCCACTGGCCTTTATCCAGGGTATTGGCCAGTTAATTCCCGGATTGGAAAAACAACTCGAAGGGCAGGAGGCTGGCAATCATATCGATGCCGAGATAGCACCGGCAGATGGGTATGGTGAGTACAATCAAGATATGGTTCTGCAGGTTGACAAGGAAGGATTCAGGGGAACAGAAGAATTGACGGTTGGTCTGCAAGTAGAGGTAGAATTAGACGACGGTAAATCTATTGCCGAAGTAACCAAGATAGATGGAGACAACGTAACACTTGACCTTAATCATCCTTTAGCGGGCATGAAATTGTTCTTTAGTGTTGACATCGTCGATGTACGAACTGCCACTCAAGAAGAGCTTGATCATGGACATGCACATGGCGTAGGTGGCCATCATCATTAATTAGGTGATGTCCTCATAATTTCGTACCTTTTTCCTGAAGATAAGATCATTTTCAGGTGGAAGAAAAACCCTTTTTTCGGGACTATCCATTTGAGCCTCATTTTAAAACTGTTTTGGGGCTCAAAATCCATTACATAGACGAGGGGCCGATCGATGGGCCAGTAATTGTATTGCTTCATGGGGTTCCCAGCTGGTCATACATTTACCGGCATATGATCCCACCTTTAACCAAAGCGGGTCATCGGGTGATTGCACCCGATTTGATTGGTTTCGGTAAATCAGATAAGCTAGCCATTAAAAAAGCCCACTGCTATGAGTACCATATCGACTGGATCAGGGAACTGATCATGCAATTAGGTCTGAGTCAGCTGGTTTTGTTTGGACAGGATTGGGGTGCCATCATTGGCATGCATTTAGCCACCACCTTGGGTGACCAATTAAGGGGCCTGATATTATCGAATGGTGTAATTACTACTGGGGAAGAGAAATTGACTTTAATGATCCGGCTTTGGATTTTTTTTGCGCGCTACTCCCCTTTACTTCCGGTTGGATGGCTGATCAACGCAGGCTGCCGGCGCAAATTGGCAAAATTCGAACGAGATGCCTATAATTGGCCGTTCCCCTCAGCCAAAGACCTGGCTGGAGTTAGAGCACTTCCTTCATTTATTCCACTTAAAACAAACCAGGTAGAAGCAAAACTAGCCTGGGAAGCCTGGGAGAAACTGGTTCATTACGAAAAACCGGTATTAACTCTTTTTAGTGATGGTGATCCCTTTACACGCAATGGTGAAAAGCTGATTTTAGAGAGGGTGCCTGGAGCCCAAAACCAGGCACATAAAAAACTTCATGGTGGACACTTCATTCAGGAGGATGCCCCCGAGCTTTTGGTCGAAGAAATTAGTAGCTTTATCAAAGCGTTGCCAAAATAGTCATGCGATTTGATTTCAACCGAAACTGTACAGCATACCGTTGTGGGTAGCCGCATTGAAAGCATTGGGGCCTATCAGCCTGATAAGAAGCTAACCACGGCTGAGATCATGTCTAGACTTTTGTTACCTGGGAAGTTTAAATTCGAGCTCTTAACCGGAATCAAATCGAGACGAATTTGCAGTGAAAATGAAGACTCCTTGAGTCTGGCCCTTTCTGCTGCCCAGGTCTGTTTTGGCCATTCACACCTCGAACCGGCAGACATTGATCTGATAATCAATTGTTCCATAACCCGCTACCGCCAACAGTATAACCAACTGTATGAACCCTCACTCTCGTTCTTACTCAAAGAATCTATTGGGGCTATTGGCGCCAGGTATTTCGATATATCGAACGCCTGCGCCGGAATGCTCACCGGAGTCAATATCGCCAATCAGATGATTAAACAGGGCAAAATAAGGAATGCACTGATCGTGAGTGGGGAGTTTATCAGCAGTCTTATTGACCATGCAATTCGGAATATCAAGACTCCGGCGAGCCAGGAATTTGCCTCGCTAACTGTGGGAGATGCTGGTGCGGCAGTTATCCTGGAAGCCTGCACAGAAAAAGAGTCTGCAATCGGTTTGGGAGGTTTTTCTGCTGTCACCAAATACAATGATCTATGCATCGCACAACCTACACGTCGACAACCCGGTGCAGATATGAAAACCAAAGCAACAAAGATTCATCATATCTCTATATCCAAGTCCCTCCCCATCTTCGAAAAAGCTATGGAAGAGCAGGGCTTTGGATACGCTGATATCGATTGGGTCATCCCGCACCAGACTTCCAAATCGGCCATTTTATCAGGAATCAAGTCGTTTGCTGCTCACTTCGGCGCACACCCCCGGAATACCATTATCAATTTGGCCGAAAATGGGAATACGGCCTCGACATCCCATTTCGTCACCTTGTATCAATACCTGGTTAACAAAAAATTCAAAGCCGATGACCGTATCGTGTTGCTTAGCTTTGCCTCAGGTATTGTATTTGGGCTACTGGCTTTCAAACCTCAGGACCTCATCTTGCGTTATGGGAACGAAAATTGAACAAGTTGCTGTCATTTATCCGAAGAATCGGAAGCAGGGTCGAAGTTCGATCAGGCTGAGCATAGAAGCAGCTAAACTCTGCCTGAACAAAGCCAATTGTACCTTAAATGAAATCGAATTGCTGATCAATTCAGGGATTTATCGAGACCGACACATTGGGGAGCCGGCTATTGCCTCACTGATCCATGGACAACTTGAACGACAACTCACACCCAGGAGGAAAATAAAGTCCAACGAAAACTTTTTCTGCCATGACCTGATCAATGGTGGTAGTGGACCCGTAAATGCTTTTGAAGTAATTGACAGTTTCATCAGTTCAGGTCAGAACAAGAAAGCACTACTGGTTTCGGGAGATGCCTTGCCAAGTCGCTGGGATTATTTTCATTTCCCTTTTGACCCGGCAGCCATGGCCATATTACTGACGCACACAGAAGAAGAGGTTGGATTCAAAGCTTTTCATACAGATGACTATCCTGAGCACGCTCAACTATATACCGGTCAACTTTCATGGAAAAAGTTCACCCGAAGAAAAGGGTACCGGAATATCTTAGAAATTGACCAAGATCCTGATTACCTGACGGCATGCGAATCCGCAGCGCAAAAGAGTCTGAATGACTTTCTAACTAAGAATAACCTTACTCCTGGTGAAATTGATCTGGTGATTTCCTCCACTCAGCCAACTGGCTTAATCAAACACCTTTCTTCTCTGTTTCCCGAGCCCGAAAGACAATGCTTGACTGCATTATCATGGAATAAAGTGCATACTGCAGGTATTGGTTTTGGACTCCAGCAGGCTTTCAGAGAGGATCGTTTTGCTGAATCGAAAAACATCCTTTTTATGGGTATTGGAGCAGGGATTACCGTGTCAATGGCCTGGTACATAAACCAATAGTAGTTTATATGGAACTATTCAATTTGGGCGACTATATTAAGGAACTGGCAGTGCAAAAACCAGAAGAATCGGCTATTATATACCCGGTTCGTGTCAGCTATACCGATATGAACACCCGGATAGATCGGTTGTGTCATGGGCTAAGTCAGGTTGGAATCAAAAAAGGTTCGAAAATCATTGTACTGACCACAACCGACTCAAATTTTTATACCTTGGTTTTTTCACTTCTTAGAATTGGTGCTATTCCGGTTCTGATTGATCCCGGTGTCGGCACTCGAGTCATGAAAAAATCACTGGCTGGGGTAAATGCCGATGGATTTATCGGTATGCCTAAAGCCCACCTTTTACGTATCTTGTTTCACAAGTCCTTCTCTGCGATCCCGATCATCATAACCGTTGGAAGACGATGGTTTTGGGGTGGGCATAGGCTTGAACAACTATTCCTTGATCTAAAAACACCTTATGCAGCCCCAAAGGCTGAACCAGATGATATTGGTGGTATTTTCTTTACCAGCGGAAGTACGGGTCCTCCGAAAGGTGTCATTTACCGAAACCGCATGTTTGTTGCGCAGATTAAGTATTTCTCTGAACATTTCAAATGGTCACCCAAAGAAGTTGACCTGTGCACCTTTCCGTTGATCGGACTTTTTTCGCTATGTCTGGGGGTTCCCATCGTAATTGCTGATTTGAATCCGACTCAACCAGACCAGCTCAACCCGGCAAGAATATGGAAGAACCTTCACGATAACCGGTGTACCCACATGTTTGCCTCACCCATGATATTGCGAAAGCTTGTTGATTATGCTGAGTCAATTCAGGCAAACCTACCGGATATCAAACGTGTCGTTACTGCTGGTGCACCTGTACCGGTTGAACTACTTGTCAGATTGAAGAAGATCCTATCGGATAAAGCCGAGATACACACACCCTACGGAGCCACTGAAGCCTTGCCCATTAGCGATGCAAC
>CAYUGX010000132.1:0-4752 GCA_964444375.1 uncultured Porphyromonadaceae bacterium
AATATCGTTCAGGTAGCCATCATTGGTTTCCCCGACCACCGGGTTCACTGAACGCACTCTTTCATTGCCAGGCAGTTTCAGCATGTAAGAAATCAAAGCATCGGCCACCCTAGGAACATTAAGGGTATTGGTCAGCAGAATGGGCGTTTCGAGATTGCCCAGCTCCATGATTTGTGTGCTACCCATGAGTTTACCAAAGCCATTGCCTACATATACGGCGGCCGGCACCTTGTCTTGAAATAGATTGCCATCGTGGGGCAGAATCGCTGTAACACCGGTGCAGATATTTCCAGGTTTATACAGGGTAACCTGTCCTACCCTAAGGCCTTCAACATCTGTAATGGCATTAAATTTACCCGGCTGCATCACACCAGGCTTAATATCAAAACTTCTCACTCGCTGAGCAACTGAGATCGTTGGGATGCCGAACAGCATTATTAAAAAGAACAGAAGTGCTTTTTTCATGAGGTAAATTATCAAGCTTTATTCATAAATTGGGTCGGTATCTCAAAAATACATATTATGCTCGACCTAAACTATATTCGCAGCCAATTCCCCGGTTTAGAAACTGACTGGGTATTAATGGACAACGCTGGTGGTTCACAAATGGCCAAACCAGTATTGGATAAGATCACTGAATTCTTGACAACTTCACATGTGCAGTTGGGAGCCAGTTACCACACCTCAGATCTGGCTACCTGGCGGGTTGAGGAAGCACATCGGATCATGGCCAAATATATAAATGCAAAAGAGCCGGGTGAGGTCATCATGGGATCAGCAACCAGTTTACTGGTACGAATCTTGGCCATGAATGTAGCCAGGCACTTCCCAAAAGGCAGTGAGATCATCGTTACTAACTGTGACCACGAAGCCAATATTGGGGCCTGGCGAGAACTGGAACAGCAAGGTTTTGTGATCAAGACCTGGAAGATCAATACCGAGACCTGGACACTAGATCTGGATGATCTTCGAACCCTGCTAACCGATAAAACCAAACTTGTCGCATTCACCCATACATCCAACATTTTGGGGAAGATCAACCCAGTGAAGGAGATCACTCAGCTGGTACATGAATATGGCGCCTGGGTATGCGTCGACGCTGTGGCCTATGCCCCACACAGGCATATTGATGTACAGGATTGGGATGTCGATTTCTATGTATTCAGCATGTACAAGACCTATGGGCCTCATTACGCCATGATGTATGGTAAAAAAGAGCACCTTCTTGCACTTCCAGGCAATAACCATTTTTTCATACGACAGGATGAGACTGCCTATAAATTTCAGCCGGGCAATGTAAATTTCGAATTCGCATGGGGCATCACAGGTCTCCCCGAGTACATGCAAACTCTCGGGAAGAATCCATTTGATCAAATAGCAGAACACGAAGAAATACTGTCAAACGAAGTTATTTCTTTTCTGAAAACCAAGAAAACAGTACGTTTCATCGGGCCAGATACCGGAGACCGCGAAATTCGTGTTCCAACAATTTCCTTTGTCGTGGGCCAACATGACAGTGAATCCATCGTGCTCGAAACTGACAAATTCAAGTACGGGATCCGTTTCGGCGACTTCTATGCCTACCGATTAATTGAAGACCTCGGCTTACTGCCGCAACAGGGTGTTATTCGTGTTTCGATGGTCCATTACAATACGCTCGATGAAGTCAAAGGGCTAATCCAGGTACTTGACCAGGTTATTGAATAGCTACAAGCTTCAAGTTGAGAGCTCCTGTTTTATTAACTCGTCAAAGATTATCTAGCTTTCGTCAAAGAGTTTTTGATGTTAGTCAGTGTATGCCTTAACTTTGTTTCAACAAACAAAACACATTCAGTACGCAAAGTATAATCATAATACGAGCATAGGATAGATTAGTTAGTACGGCGAACATGAGGTGGTGAGAAAGACAGGTTTAGGTTGATTTTAGGACTTTTAGCAGAAGGCCCTCCCAATATCCACATTTGGGAGGGCCTTTGCGTTGTTATGTGGTGAAAAATTTGACCTGATTTCGTAAATTGTTCTTCCTAAATATAATCTCCTTATGAAAAAGGCTTTTCTCCTTTCGATAATGCTTTTGTTTTTCATGGCTCAGCTTTGGGCTCAACATCTCCCAATCTGGCAAGTCGCATCAGAAACCTGGCCCGAAGGATTTGGCAATCACAGGGCAGTTTTACAGGTCGACAAGCCCGGTAAGTGGATCGGTTTAGACTTGCAATGGCGTCGACATGACCCACATCCAGATTCCAAACGTTTTCTAATCGTCGAAGCGGCAACGGGAGATACCATCAAGTATGTCAACCGTCGTAGTGTCAATCAGGAACAGTGTCAGCTGACCTTCGGACCCGTTGAGCGGCCCGGAACCTATTATTTCTATTACCTGCCCTATGTGATGCAGGAGGGATGGGGATTCTATCATTACGGATACCTTAGGCCAGAGACGAGAAGCGAGGCGAAGCGAAGCGGAGATCCCGATTTATCGGGAAGACGAGCGGCGAAGAGTTTGGCGGTTAGATGGGGTGTGAATAGTATGGCTCGAGTGTTACGGATTGAAAGTCGAACTCAATTTGACAGTTTTTATCCGATGGAGGTGATTGCACTGGCTGAGGAGCTGGATACCCTAAGGGTGAATCATCCAGAGCCGGTCTTATTTTTTACTGAAGACCGGGAGAATCCGATTCGAATGAAGGATGCATTGCCTATGAAATGGATTCAAGATGGCCCTTCTGATCATTTTCAGGGTTCAGCCTTGCGAAACGAATATTATGTATTTCAGATTGGAGTTTATGCTGCCTCGACAGCTATTCAGAACTTGAGGGTACTATTTCCTAACCGCAAGTTTTCAGTTTTCAGTGAGATCCCCGCTTCCGCGGAGAAAGGATCTTCAGGAGACAATAGGATCAAAGAAGAGAAGTTTGAGATTACTTGTTTTAATACGGAGGGGGTGGATCCGTTTGGAATACCGTTTTCGAAACGATTGGCCATTGAGCAAGGAGGTGTGCAGGCGCTTTGGTTTGGACTTGATATACCAGAAGATACTGAGCCTGGCGAATATAGCGGGGTAATTGAAATCAAGGCTCAGGGTTTACCGACGAATAAAATCCAGTACACCATTGAGGTGATGGATTCAGTGCTAGCAGACCGGGGAGATTCAGAAACCTGGCGGCACAGCCGACTGCGCTGGCTAAATTCTACTGCTGGTTTGAATGATGAACCGGTAGTGCCCTATGGCCCCATCAAACAAATTAATCCACGAGAATCTCATACTTCAACCACAGCGATTGAATGGGCGGCATCTGGTTTTCCTCAACAAATCACCACACATACACCTATTTTGGCAGCTCCGGTTGAGCTGGTCATGAAAACCAGCACTGAGAAGCTGAACTTTTCTTATTCAGCAGGCGTTCAAAAAGCAAGCAGCCCTGGCAAACTGGAATGGGAGCACATCTGGACCAATGACACGATAGACATAAAATTATTTAACCAGCTGGAATTTGACGGATACCAGCGCTATACACTATCACTTGTGGTTAAAAAACCTGTGAATCTGGCTGATTTACATGTCAATCTACCACTTGCCGCTCAAGTAGGTACTCACATGATGGGAATGGGTTTACCAGGATGCGAAGTGCCCGAACGACACATTGGGAAATGGGAGAAACCTGAAGATGCTTTCTGGATCGGTAATGCGTCGGGTGGTCTTTGGTGTGAAGTCAGGGGCAGTTCGTATCACGGCCCATTGCAAAACTTGTATAAACCCGGTCACCCCGAGCCCTGGCACAATGATGGGAATGGATACCTGGCAGTTGCCCGTTCGAATAAAGTAAGTCTGGCCAGGTTCGGAACCGGAGAATTATCGTTGTACCCAGGTGAAAAATGGGTCTTTGAATTTGCACTTTTACCCACCCCAATGAAAACGTTAAATCCCGAAGACCAGTTTACCAATCGGTATTATCACAGTGGGGCAGCACCAAAAGATGTTGAGCAGGAGCTGGAAAATGGCATCAAAATCGTTAATATTCATCATGCCAATCAGTACAACCCTTGGATTAACTACCCTTTCATCGCGGTTAATGAAATGAAAGACATTGTTGATCAATACCACCAGGCCGGTTTAAAAGTTAAAATATATTACACGATCAGAGAGTTAACTAATCATGTGACCGAGATCTGGGCTTTGCGAAGCCTGGGTGATGAAATACTGGGAGGGGGATCAGGACGGGGTTATCCCTGGCTACGTGAACATTTTGTAAGTGACTACACTCCACAGTGGTACCAACATTTTGAGAATGAATCACCAGATGCATCGATTCTTACATCAACTCAAGCTTCACGATGGTATAATTACTATATCGAGGGATTGGCCTGGTTGGTGCGAAATGTAGACATTGATGGATTATACCTGGATGATGTGGCCTATGATCGTCGAATATTGAAACGAATGAGAAAGGTTATGGAGGATGAAAAAACCGGATGCCTAATTGATTTGCACTCCAATACTGGCTTTTCAAAAGGTCCGGCCATTCAATACACGGATTTCTTCCCTTATGTTGACAAGCTGTGGTTTGGGGAAAGCTTTCAGTACAATCAAATGCCATCTGACAATTGGTTTGTAGAAGTTTCGGGCATTCCTTTTGGATTAATGGGTGACATGCTGCATGGGGGCGGTAACCGTTGGTTGGGCATGCTGTTTGGAATGACTGTGCGATTGCCCTGGATTTCAGAGGGCTTTACTGCGAATCCGCGTCCGGTCTG
>CAYUGX010000132.1:4762-12585 GCA_964444375.1 uncultured Porphyromonadaceae bacterium
ATACAAGTTGTAGGAATCTGAGATGATTGGGTTTTGGGAGGAGGATGTTGTTGCTTGGATTAAAGGAATCGGGGATGCAGGGAAGCGGGGAAATCGTAATGAGTCGAATGAGGGGAAGTTGGATGTGCAGGTTACAGCTTATGTGCAAGATGGCCGGATTGTGCTTGCACTAGGTAATTTTACCGATGAGTTGCAGCAGGTACAGTTGAAGATTGACTGGAATAAACTGGATTTAGATCCTGAGCAGGTCAGACTCTATGCACCAGCTATTGAAAATTATCAACCCAGGCGGGTTTTTGAAAAGAATGACTGGATCACCTTACCACCTAAACAAGGTTGGTTACTTGTTGTTGAATAGGTATGCAGCTAGAATTGTGGGTGTTCGGGTCTATTATTCAGTATGCTTTCAATTCGATGCTCAATTGACTCATCAATGCCCTCGATCCACGTCAGAGCATCCAAGTTTTCAGTCAGTTGTTGAGTGGATGAAGCACCCAGGATGACTGTGCTGACATTCGGATTTTTCGCACACCAGGCTATGGCCAGTTTTGGTAAGCTTGCCCCCATTTCAAGGGCAAGATCATTGAGAAGTTGGGCTTTTGATACCTTATCATCTGAGTAGGATCGTTCTTTAATCCATTAATGTACTTCAAAACTCAGACGGGTGCCTTCAGGGAAGTTGGTCAAATACTTATTGGTCAACACACCTGAACTCAAAGGTGACCACGTGGTTGTTCCCAGTCCGACCGTCTTATACAATTGACTATACTCCACTTCAACTTTATCGCGAGAGAACATGTTGTAAATCGGCTGTTCCATAGTAGGTCCGATCAGGTGATTCTCCCGAGCGACCAGATGGGCTTCCATGATTTCCTGAGCTGACCATTCTGATGTACCCCAATAGAGTACCTTCCCTTGCTGAATGAGGTGATTCATCGTCCACACAGTTTCAGCTATGGGTGTATTCTTATCGGGTCTGTGGCAGAAATATAGGTCGAGATAATCAAGCTGCATGCGCTTCAAAGCGCCATGACAGCATTCTACCACGTGTTTCCGGCTCAAACCGGTTTGATTTGGCCGTTGTCCCCCATCACCAAAATATACTTTGCTCGACACCAGGTATGAACTTCGCTCCCATTTTAGCTTCTTCAACAGACGACCCATTGCTTCTTCAGATTTCCCATCATTGTATGCTTCAGCACTGTCGAAGAAATTTACCCCGCGGTCGTAAGCTAAAGCCATCAGCTTTTGACTCTCCCCATCCGTTAAACGGTCACCGATGGTGAGCCAGGTACCGAGTGACAATTGACTGACCTGAAGACCTGATTTGCCTAAAATGTTATATATCATATCCATAATGAATCGAATGTTGTTATTTGCCAACATGAAAATACTGGTTTACAATAAGTAAAGCAAAGTCCAGGACACATCCAGGTACAAAATGGCAATTTTGGAAAGCTAAAAGCTTTAATTATCTTGAGCTTCGTATCTTAATCCTTGTCTATGAAACAAAGCCTACTGCTCGCCTTATTATTACAAGGCCTGTCCCTATTTTGTTTTGGACAAAGCACACAAACCGTATCTGGAACTGTTGTAGATCGTGTTACGAAGGCACCGCTCATTGGTGCAACGGTCTATGTCAAGTACAGTGAACCGATTAATGGAACAACTACCGATGTGAACGGTAAATTTGTGTTGCGTGGTGTTCCACTAGGACGTGCATTTGTTGTGGCCTCTTATGTAGGCTATAATGAGTACACAACAGAAGCTTTTATAGTCACCTCGGCCAAGGAAGTTGTTCTCAACCTCGAACTGAACGAGGGCATTTCACTTGAAGGTGTCGCCATCACAGCCTACCAAAATGTGAATGCCCCACTCAACGAGCTGGCTTACGTAAGTTCACGTTCCTTTTCACCTGAGGAGACGGAAAGAATACCAGCTAGTATTAATGATGTCTCAAAGATGGCCTTGTCATTTCCAGGCACACAACAAGCCGCCAATGACATCGAAAATGACATCATTGTGCGTGGTAATTCATCATTTGGGCTCACCTGGCATTTAGAGGGTATGGAGATTCCAAACCCGAACCATTTTGCCCGAATTGGTACAGGCGGTGGGGGGATTAGTATACTCAGTTCCCAGCTGATGAGTCGCTCAGATTTTTACACAGGCGGAATGCCCGCTGATTTTGGTAATTCTTTGTCTGCGGCTTTCGACATTCGCTTGAAAAATGGCAACCTGAATCAATACGAAAACCGTTTCAAGCTGGGATTGCTTGGGATGGATTACGCGCTTGAGGGCCCCATCCAGAAGGAAAAGTCCTCCTTTATCTTTAACTACCGCTATTCCACTCTGGGTCTGTTGGGACGGCTGGGTATTTATGTCATGGGCCCCTACATCCTGAATGAGTTCACAGATTTGTCTTTTAATGTCTTTTTTCAAAATCCTGAAAAGCGCACCAAGTTGAACATATTCGGGATGGGTGGCATCAGCAATGAGTGGAAAGATCCCTATCCAATGGAAGACCGGGATCTAAAGAAGGCACGACATTGGGAAGAGTTTTTATTTGGATCCCAGATGGGAACCATGGGAGCCATCTTTACCAAATTAATCGACAATTCCAGTTATATCAAATTAGCGGCTACAGGTACGATCAGCTTTTTGTATCGGGAGTATGATACACTGAGCCTTGAAAGTATACCGTTCAGAGTGCATGAAACTAAATACCGTGACAACCGAATTATCGGATCAGCCATTTACAGCAAGCGTTTTGAGAATGACTTACGCTTAAAATCAGGTGTAATTGGGAATTTAATTTTCTACAATTTCTTCAATAAATCTTTTTCCCGGGGTTCTACTACTGATATCGCCCAGCAAGAATTCAATGCAACCGATGTAATAGGAAGTGATTTCACTCAAACCTTTCAAGCCTACAGTACCCTAACTTATCCATTGTTTCCCGGATTTACAATTTCGGGTGGACTCCATTACCTGCTATTCGCCATGAATAATACAATGTCGGTAGATCCCAGACTGTCTCTTAAGTACCAGGTTAATGAACGAAATCAATTGAGTCTGGCAGTGGGCCGATATTCAAAGCTGATGCCTTTTCCGGCCTATGCCTATTATGAAAAAGATTCCCTGCCGGATGGCAGTGTAATCGAGACCAATCCGAATCTGGAACTTAAACCGGTTAACTCAAACCATTATATTCTCTCACACCAGTACACAACCCCTGGTCGATTTAAACTAACCACTGAACTGTATTATCAGCATTTGTATAATGTACCTGTTCCATTAGATCCCGAAAACACCTATTCCATGTTGAATAGTTATTATGAATTCCCCAAGTTTCCTGTGTCTAATGAAGGTAAAGGGCGCAATTACGGGATTGACATTGGGGTTGAGAAGTATTTTCGAAACAACATATATTTGCTGGTCACCGGATCGTTATTCAACAGTCAATTCATGACCAATACCGGGAAGTGGTTCCATACCAGATTCGCCTCGAACTGGCTGTCGGCGATCACGATTGGAAGAGAAATCGACTTTGGAAGAGGACGCGTACTGCAGATTGGTACGCGCTTCATACACAACGGTGGACATCGCTATTCACCACTAGATGTAGCTGCATCGGATATTGAGAATAGATATGTCGCTCAGCAAGATCAGACTAATGCCCTGCAAATCCCACCATACTGGCGTTTTGATGGACGCATTGCCTACCGTTTCAGTCGTCCGAAATTTGCTATGAACATATCCTTTGATGTGGCTAACATCACAGCTCACAACAATCCGTCATCGATGGCTTATAACGCCTGGGATAATGAATTGTACTTGCGATACCATCCCGGAGACGATTTCATTCCATTGCTAAATATTCAAATCGATTTCTAAACCTCATATTATGAAGAAGTTTTTGTTGATTTTATTGCCTTTGATTGGTGTTATGACGGTTCATGCCCAAAACACCCAAACGATACGAGGCACGGTGGTAGACAATTTCTCCAAAGCCCCTTTAATTGGTGCAACGGTGTATGTAAACCATACCGATCCGGTTATTGGGACCATAACTGACGAGAATGGTCGCTTTACCTTGCGAAAAGTCCCTTTGGGCAGGGCTCAGGTCATATGCACCTATGTAGGCTATAATGATTATTCAAGTGATCATTTCATAATAACTTCGGCGAAAGAGGTGGTGATTGAAATCGAAATGACAGAAGGAATTGAGATTGATGGTGTTCAGATTTCTGCTGTTAGGGATATCAACGAACCTTTGAATGAATTAGCTTATGTCAGTGCTCGCTCTTTCTCAGTTGAAGAAACAGAGCGGGTACCTGTTTCACTGAATGATGTTTCACACATGGCTCAATCATTTCCAGGTACTCAGCAAGGGCGTCTCGATATTGAAAATGATATTATCGTTAGAGGAAATACCAGTTTTGGAATGATTTGGAGACTCGAAGGACTGGACATCCCAGCCCCGAATCACTTTGCTCGTCCAGGAACGTCTGGAGGTGGTATCTCCATTTTGAGTGCCCAACTCATGAGCCGTTCTGATTTTTATACTGGAGGAATGCCCGCTGAGTTTGGCAACTCGATATCAGCTGCTTTTGATATCCACCTGAAAAACGGAAATACACAGAAATATGAAAATCGATTCAGGCTTAATCTGATCGGTATTGATTATTCGCTGGAGGGACCAATCAAAAAAGACAGAAGCTCATTTATTTTTAATGCCCGGTATTCGATGTTGGGATTACTCAACTACATGGGATTTCATCCGGCAGGAATAAATGCATTCAATGAGTTCTATGACTTCTCATTTAATTTGTTTTTTGATAACCCAGAGAAGAATTCAAGGTGGAATGTGTTTGGCATGGCTGGAAACAGTATTGAGATTTACAATCCTTACCATCCAGCAGAAGAACGAGATGATAATATTTGGTGGCACGCCGATTCTGTATTTTTTGGTTCAAGAATGGCTACCGTTGGTGCTATTTATACTAAGACCCATGATGCTAACACCTTTTCTAAATTTGCTGTTGCCGGGACACACAGTTTCATTGACAGGACGAATGACACCCTGGATCTGAATAATAATGTCTTCAATTACAGGGAAGATCATACACTGGATAATCGTCTATATGCTACCTACATTTTCAGTAAACGGTTCAACCCCATGTTCAGGATGAAAGCCGGTGTTATTGGAAATTTGATCCACTACGATTTTTTCCAAAAGTATTTCCCCAGACGGTCAACTGTTGATGATATTGTAAAAAGATTCAATGGAAAGCAGGCTGAAGGTAATGGGATTACCCAAACAGCTCAGGCCTATGCCCAAGGGATTTATAACATAACCGAGAAATTAACATTATCAGGAGGCTTCCATTTTCTGTCGTTGTTTCACAATATGACTGCTGAAATTGACCCTAGATTTTCGGCAAAATATCAGATAAACCGGAATCACCGCTTGAGTCTGGCGGTTGGAAAATACAGCCAACACCTGCCACTACCAGCGTTTGCTTATGTAGCCCCCGATACCCTAACGGATGGTAGTGTCGTGGCCGCGTATCCAAACAAAAACCTGAAGATGTTGTCAAGTAATCATGTCATTTTGGGATACCAATACGCTACAGACAACCGACTTAAGATTCAAGCCGAAGCTTACTTACAAGATCTGCATAAGATTCCCGTGTCACCTGTCGAGGGTGATTTATATTGCTTCATGAATACCAATTCAGAATTTCCCGTCTTTACGGTTGTCAGCGAAGGCAGGGGTTTAAACTATGGTATTGACGTGGCTGTTGAAAAAATGACAGAAAAGAGTTTCTACTTTCTTGCAACGGGATCACTGTTTGCAGCCAAATATCGAACCGTATCAGGAGATTGGTATCACAATCGATATTCTAGTCTATTTGTTTCTGCACTGACAGCGGGCAAAGAGGTTGACTTTGGAAAAGGACGGGTATTGCAATTTGGTGCCCGGGTAATCCTGAATGGAGGATACCGCTATACGACCCTGGATCCGGAAAAATCATTAGCAGAAGGCCGGTATGTTGGATTGGAGGGAGCCTATAATCAAAGTAACATGCCCCCCTATTGGCGAATTGATACACGAGTCATGTATCGATGGAGCAAAGCAAAATATGCCATGCACGTATCTCTGGACATTCAGAATGTCACCAATCATAAGAATGCAAATGGGGTTTGGTACAACAACAGCACCAATATGATTGACTACAACCATCATCCAGGTAACGCATTAATCCCGATGGTTAATTTTGCCATCGACTTCTAGACTAACGCATTAGCCTGGAACATTATGCTGGCAATTAAGGAAATAGGGCCTGAACATAACGATAGGATGTTGGAGATTTTGTTGGAATCTCCAATGGAGTCGGATGTATTGAGTATGGTTTTGGATCGCTCACCGGATATGTTCTTAGTGCCCCGGATTTTCTTTGACGAATTTAAAGCTTTTGGTTTTTTCAGAGAAGATTTGCTGGTGGGTTTTGTGATGATTTGTGAGAAGGAGTTGTATGTTAATGGCAAAGCTCAATTAGTTGGCTATCTGGCCAATATGTACGTACAAACAGATGCCCGAAAACTGGGCTGGTTGTACAAGGCCTCTCAGTTGCTTTTTGAAGAATTACATCAAAAGACTGATATTGGTTTCGCCTCCACCGTGCAAGGAAATAAAGCAACAGAATCAATGATTGGACGTCGAATTGGTAAATTTCCATTGATGCCTTATTCCCAAACCGTCGGACTACAAGTGGTTCATACCCTGTTAATTACTTTCAAGAAGAGGCAACATCAAAAGAGTAAAGGTCTGAAACTCATGACCAGGAGAGCTAACCCTTCTGACCTACCCAAAATTGCCAAGCTGTTAGACCATGAATATAGAAACCGCTTATTCGGACCAGTGATGACTGAGAAGCATCTTCGGGAGGTGATTGAAAAGCGGCCGGGTTTTAGCATTTCTGATTATTGGGTAGCTGAAAGACGTGATAAGCTCGTCGGCGTATGCTCAGCCTGGGATACCTCGGCTTTTCGCAATATCCGGGTCATGGCCTACATGAAACGATTCAAATGGGTGTACCGGATGTATTCTCTGGTTGCGCCTCTTTTTCGTTTTCCCAGGTTGCCAAAAGCTGGTGAGCCATTCAGAGAACTAATTGTGAATGATGTTGCCATAGTCGACCGGGATCCTGTCATTTTTGAGGCCCTGATCAGGTCGATTTACCGGGAGGCCAGGGTAAAAGGGTACAATATGATTGAAGTTGGAAGTTATTCGGGCGATCCATTATTAAAAGCAGTAAAACCGTTTTTCACGCAAGAAGTATATTCTCACACAATTGTCGGCTGTAGCCGGGAAGATTATTTACAAAAAAGCCGGATCGATCTGACCCGGCCGTTTGTGGATATAGCACTCACCTAATACTTATCCTTTCAAAATATACTTGATCATAGTACCAAACTTGGGCCGCTTACCCACCATGATGATGCTTGATCTGAAAAGGCGACCGCCGGCCCAAACGGTTAATAGGGTGAATAGGATAATTCCAATAATCCCGACGATGGGTTGCCACATCGGTATTTCAACGGGCGTAGCTTGTCTCACCAGCATAAGTGTTGGCGTGAATGGTGGGAATAGAGACATCCAGGTTGAAAAGTCACTCAACGGATCACGGAGAACCGGGAAAAAGACAAATAAGGGTAGCATGATTGGTAGCATTGCCGGAAATTGAATATTCTGGGCATCCTTTGAATCGTTACAGGTCGATCCCAAAGAAGCCATGATGGTACCAAACATGATT